>CAYNDN010000004.1:5306-30465 GCA_964395075.1 uncultured Lentimicrobiaceae bacterium
GGCAACAATGCTTCTTTTGTTTTCGATGTCCAGCTCATTCACTTTATTCCTGCTGTTCAACAGCGAAATTTCCTGTTCTTTTTTTTCCAGTTCATACTGAGCCTTAACTTCCGATAATTGTTTATGCAAATTTTTATTAAACAGTGAGTCTTTTAGCACTGTTATTTGCACATAGTATAGTAAAGCATTTTTATAATCCCCAACAGCTTTACTCAATTTATACAGGTTTTCGAAAACGGCAAGGGATATTTCCGGGTTTTTAATCTGGTTGGCAATCGTCAGGCTGCTATCGCTGTACAGCCGGCTTAATTCTAAATTTCCGGCATCAAAGTATATTTCACCTATGGTAATATATGCCAAAGCTACTCCAAATATATCACCCAGCTCCTTTTCTATGGCAAGGGATTTTTTTAGCATAACGCCGGCCAGATCGTGTTCTCCTAAATTTTTAAAACTTTCTCCAAGGTTGTTTAATGCTGTGGCAATTCCCGATTCATTGGATTGTTCTTCGTAAAGGGCAAGTGATTTTTCATAATAGTCGATGGCTTTATTATCATCACCTTTTTCCGAATAAATAATCCCGATGTTATTTAATGCACCGGCAATGCCCGGTTTATCATTATCTTCTTTCTCCAAATGCAATGATTCCTCATAATATTTGAGTGCTTCATCCGGATTTCCCCAACTATGATACAAGATTCCCAGATTATTAATGACCTGAGCTACTCCGGAAACGGATTCAACTTTTTGCATTAGAGCCAAAGACTGGTTATAATATTCTACCGCTTTTTCATAATTCCCCATATTATAAAACAACAACCCCATCGAATTCAAGGTTTCAGCAGCGTCATTTTCCTTACCGGCACTTTCGTAAATCAGCAATGCTTTTTCATAATAAATTTTTGCCAGGTAATTTTCGGCTTTTTTTGTGAGCAAATCTGCATAAAGGAAACTCAGATCCGCCACCATATCTTCCCTGTGCAGTGAATCGTAATTATTAATGGCTAATTCATAGTAGTGGGCAGCTTTTTCTAATTCAATCTCAACATCATACAAATATGCCAGGTAGTAATTTGATCGTGCGATTAATTTCCGGTTTTCTAATTCTTCGCTTAATTCACGGGCATACAAATATTTTCCCTTAGCTTTTTGATACTCATCAAGGTAAAAATGGCAATCACCGATTGTTAATAATGCCTCGATATAATTCTGTTTATCATGAAGGATTTCGGCCTCATCCAATGCCTGCTGTGCATATTCGAGGGCTTTGGAAGGGTTATCATACACAATGTTTTCAGCAATCTGGTTTAAAACTTCAGGACGCTCTATCTGCGAAGCATGCTCAAGCTTTATCCGGAGAGAATCGGGAACGATCTGCGAAAAGAGCTGCATGGATGAAAACCCACAGAGCAGTATAAAAAGTATAAACCGACGAGCAAACAAATTTGGCATATCACGTATTATGGCACGCAAAAATAACAAATTACAGCATGCAGAAACAAAAGGACATGCTCAAGCAAGAGCATGCCCTTAAGTAATTCTTCTCAAATACGTTTTATTGCAGGGTTATTTTTTACGTTTGAATTTCGTGATAACACACGAAATAAATGCCCCTCGGAAAAGCGGCCAAATTGATCGTCCTGCTTTGTTCAGGACTCCCTAAAATCCACAAGGATTTTTATTAGATCAATATTATGGCATGATCCGGAACTCAAAGCAGCACTCATTGTAATGATCTAAAATTCGTTTAATTCGATGATGATAAAGAATACGATTGTGGATTCGAGGAACTCACAAAATCTTTGAAAACAGTTTTACCGGCCAGGTTGGTAAGTTCAATCGTTGAAGCTTTTGCAATGGTGAATTCCCATTTGTCGAACATGTAGTTTTCTATGGTCACCCAGCCAAATGTAAAGTGGAATACTTCTAAACAGCAAAATCAAAGTAGTATTTGCAATTTATTTAACATTTTGATGATCAGCAGTAAAAATCCATTAACACATCTGCCTGCAGGTAACCACTATTGGTTTAAATGTTCTACCTTCGTAAAATCTAATGAAATTATTATGACGAAAAAGAGAAAACAACCCCGAAAAAAAGCACCCCGACTGGGAAGAAAAACTTTAGAGGCAGCCATTTACAGTTTCTTTGCCGAAAACCCGTTTTCAACCTACAACCACAAACAAATTGCACATGTTATCGGTGCCAGGGATGTGGCAGCCAAAAACCTTGTTAAATGACCTCACTAAAAAAGGCGATCTTGACGAATACAGGCGTGGCAAGTACAAAATCAATCCTGATAAATTGCATGAATTTACTCCCGGTAAAAGCGAGATAACCGGCAAAGTTGACATGAAGCAAACCGGTAAAGCTTACGTAATATCTGATGAGCTGGCCGATGATGTTTTTGTTGGCTCCAACCACACCGGGCACGCCCTGCATAGCGATATTGTAAAGGTTCAGCTTTTCCCGAAACGACGGGGGCACAAACTCGAAGGCCAAATCACTGAAATAATCAGCAGGGCCAAAACCCGATTTGTAGGTACCATTGAAAAATCCCACAAATTCGCCTTCCTGATTGCCGACAGCAACACCATGCCGGTGGATATTTTTATTCCGTTGGCTGATTTGAAAGGTGCTAAAAATGGGCAGAAAGCTGTGGTGAAAATGACCGACTGGCCCGAGCATGCCAACAATCCTTTTGGTGAAGTTGAAAAAGTGCTTGGTCGTCCCGGCGACAACGAAGTAGAAATGCAGGCCATCCTTGCTGAACATGATTTTCCGCTTTCGTTCCCACAAGCTGCAGAAAAAGAAGCCGAAAAAATCCAAACCAAAATCAGTAGTGCTGATATCAAAAACAGACGTGATTATAGGAAAATCCCAACATTTACCATCGATCCGGCCGATGCCAAAGATTTTGACGATGCCATTTCATACCGCAAGCTGGAAAACGGAAACCACGAAGTGGGTGTCCACATAGCAGATGTTTCGCATTATGTGAAACCCGGTGGTGCCATCGACCAGGAAGCCTACAACCGGGGAACTTCCATTTACCTGGTGGATCGGGTTATCCCAATGCTGCCGGAGAAACTTTCGAACAATGTTTGCTCCCTCCGGCCCAACGAAGAAAAACTCACATTTTCCGCCATTTTTGAGCTGGATGATGATGTGAAAATTATTTCGGAATGGTTTGGCAAAACGATCATTAACAGCGACAAGCGTTTCGACTATGAAACCGCACAAAAAGTCATCGAAACCGGTAAAGGTGAAATGCAAAAAGAAATACTCGCCGTGCACCAACTCGCTGAAAAAATTAAAAATATTCGTTTTAAAAACGGTGCCATTAATTTCCACACCGAAGAAGTGAAATTTATCCTGGATGAAAAAGGCAAGCCCATCGACACCTACGTGAAAGTTCAGAAAGAGGCCAACTGGCTCATCGAGGAATTTATGCTGCTGGCCAACCGCCGTGTTGCAGAGCGCATCGGAAGGCAGCGCGGAAAGAATCCGCCCAAAACATTTGTTTATCGCATTCATGATGAACCCTCGCCCGAGAAGCTGAACAACTTTATGCAGTTTGTGGGCAGGCTGGGTTACAAAATGCACCTGCGATCGGAGAAAAGCCTGGCCAAATCTTTCAACGACCTTTTCAAACAGGTACATGGCAAAGGAGAGGAAAACCTTGTGGAAACACTGGCCGTGCGCACCATGGCCAAAGCTGAGTATTCCACTCAAAATATTGGCCACTATGGGCTTGCTTTTAAATATTACACGCATTTCACCTCTCCCATCCGCCGCTACCCTGACCTGATGGTGCACCGGCTTATGGAAATGTATTTTGATAAAAAACCTTCGGTTAACAGGGATGAATATGAAGCAATCTGTGCGCATGCTTCAGAAATGGAGCGCAAGGCTGTGGAGGCTGAACGGGCATCCATCAAACTGAAACAGGCTGAGTTTATGGCTGATAAAATCGGTGAGGAGTTCGACGGGCTCATTTCAGGTGTTTCAAAATATGGCGTTTTTGTTGAAGTGAAGAAAAACAAATGTGAGGGTATGATCAGGCTGCGCGACCTGGATGATGATTTCTATTACTTGGATGAGGAAAACTACAAGGTGATCGGCCACCGATATGGCAATGAGTTTAAGCTGGGCGATCCAATCCGCATACGCGTGAAACATATTGATATCCGCAAAAAGCATTTGGATTACGAGCTGGCGTGAGGGGAAGGAGACTGAGGCGAATTGAGAGAACGAAGAGACTAACGCGACAAGAGCGACTAAAGCGAAAGGGCGAGGTGGGCGACTAAAGCGAATGGGGCGAACTAAGAGACAGATCGGGTCCTGATAAGACATTTTTTCTAATATCCCAACATTCTTCCAATACTCCAATATTCCAGTTTTCCATTACCCCATTGCTCCAATTTTCCATTACTCCAATTTCACCTAAATTCAGCACCTGGCAGACGTGACAAATCGCATCTCTCCTTCTTATAACTCAAAACTTTCTTTTCACTTTTCAACCCGCTCTCCCATCAAAAATGTGTCTTTCACCACACGGTCGTCTCCCAAAATCATCACGGCAAACAACAAATCTTCGATAGAATCTGATGCCGAAATTCTGTAATCCATCAATGGATTGAGGGTTGGGTCTATCACCACAAAATCAGCTTCCTTGCCGGGATCAAAATTTCCTGAAATAACATCAATACCCAACGCTTTTGCAGCACCAAGAGTTATGGAAAAAAATCCATCCATAGCTGTAAGTGGGTTTCCCTGCAACGCCGAAATTTTATAGGCATCCTGCAATGTTTGAAACATCGAAAAACTGGTTCCTGCACCCACATCAGAACCCATGGTAATATTTATTCCACGATACTTCACCTTTGTGAAATCAAAGAGGCCACTTCCCAAAAATAGGTTGGATGTCGGGCAGTGTACGATGTTCGTTCCTGTTTCAGCAATACGAACTAACTCATCATCTTTGAGATGAACACCATGGCCGAGGAAAGTTCCGGGTGTCAGCATACCGGAATCATCATAAACATCGAGGTAATTCCTGTGGTTTGGGTATGAATGGTTCACCGCCTCGATTTCCTTTTTGTTTTCCGAAATATGGGTTTGCAGATAAAGATTTTCGTATTCATGGAATAGATTCGCTGCCATCTTTAATGCTTCCGGCGATGAGGTGATGGCATAACGGGGCGTTACCGCAAACAGGTTTCGCTGCCGGTTGTGATATTTTTCAATTAAACGCTTAGAAACAGCATAGGATTCTTCCGGGGTTTTCAAAAGGTATTCTGGCGCATTCCGATCCATCCATGTGTTTCCCGATATGATTCGGATATTCATTTCGGCAGCCAGATCAAACAACGCTTCAACAGAACTTTCATGAGATGATGGATAAATCATGGCCGTGGTTGTTCCGTTTTTCAGCAATTGATTAAGAAAGAACCGGGTGTTTTCCCTGGCAAAAACCGGATTATTGAATCGCTTTTCTACAGGAAAAATATAATTATCCAGCCAGTCGAGCAGTGCTTTGCCATGTGATGCAATTGCCTGCGTTTGCACCGAATGCACATGTAAATCAAAAAATCCGGGCATGATCAGTGATCCGCTGTGGTTTTCAATTTCGATCGGTTGGTTTTGCTGATTGCGTATCGACTGATAATCTCCGGTATCCTTTATATGGCCATCCTCAACGATGAGTAAGCCATCTTCAAAATACCGAAACCGGATTTCCTTCCCGGCAGAATGGCCCGCTTCAAAATCAAAAAGCCTCCCCCTGTAACCTCTTTTCATATTTCATCAATTATTTCATTTCAAAATTATATAAAAATATGCTACATTTGAAGGACTGAAATTAAACACCAAAACCCATGAAGCATTTCTATTCAAAATCAAAAACTTATCTCAGTAAATCGCTATTTGCGATACTATTTTTTTTACCTGTAATTTCCTGTGGCCAGGGATGGAATGTGGGCCCCGGCGGCAATGACATGCGCAACGGGTTATCATCACAAATCGGACCTACAGAGCCCGAAGTTCTTTGGGAAGGCGGCCTCACATCAGTACTTGCCCAGCAATCAGTGTGCGACGGCAACTACCTGGCCATGGCCCGGACCTTTAACATCAGCGATCCGCTGTACGGAACCAAAATAGTTGTTCATGACCTGCAAACCGGAGATACGCTATGGACTGCCGGATTGCCGGTAGATTTTCCCTCAACCGACTGGCGCAACCGGGTTTCAGCCATTAAAGACGGCCTGGTTTATTGCACACGCGCAGGCAACAACAACGAATCTTACCTCTATGCCCTTGACGCTGAAACCGGCGAAACCGTTTGGAAATCGGATGATGTGATCGACGAGGGATCAACGGAAGGGCTTGTGTTTGCGCCCAACGGCGATCCCATCGTCGGAAGCATGTGGTACATGACCCGGTTCAACAATGAAGATGGAACAACGGTTTGGCAAACCGACAGGCTTTCGTATGATGACGGAGGAGGTGCGATCGTGGCCAACGGCAAAGTTTACAGCATCAAAAACCTGACTAACTATGTTGGTGTTGCAGCTTATGACCTGGATACGGGAGAAGAATTGTACACTTCGGCACAACTGTCGGGTGGACTGGTGAATCAGTTGGGATTTTTTGCCGGATTAGATGGAACCATCTACCTGCCGCGATGTCAGAACAATCCGACAACAGATTCAATTTTTGCATTGATGGATGATGGCACCATGCTGCGAAGAAAATGGGCTGTCCCCATCACCTATACCCCATTTGCAACCCACGGCGTTGGGCCCGATGGTAGTATTTACGCTTATAATCGCAATGGTGAAATCATGCGCCTGAATCCGGTGAACGGCGAAGTTTTAAACACTTCCAAAGTGGTGCTTTTCGGAGATGCCAATTCGCCACGCATGGCCATCGATGCCGCCGGAAATATCTTTTTAACCAATGGTGGATTTTCGGACGGGATGTTCTACTCCTTCAACCCTGACCTCACCTTGCGATGGGAAGAACAATTCATCAATATCAATATGGGTGGCCCGGCCATTGGCCAAAACGGCACGCTGGTGGTAACCGGAAAGGGCACCGAGGTGAAAGCATACCTTGGAACCGGAATGCCCGAAACTGATTTTACCCAAATTACTGTAGGCGATTTGGTAAACGATGGCGGATGGAACTACAGCATGGTTTGGGCCGATTTTAACAACGATGAACTGGCTGATCTTTTTGTGGCCAACAACGACGGCGATAACGGTAAACTGAACTTTCTTTACCTGAACAACGGTGATGGAACTTTCGAAAAAATTACGGAAGGACCGGTGGTGACAGATGGCGGAAGCTCTTATGCTGCAACGGCTGCCGATTTTAACCAGGATCATAACATGGACCTGTTCGTGGCCAACCACAATGAGAACAATTTCCTCTATCTTGGCAATGGGGATGGTACATTCCAAAAAGTAACCCAGGGAATTGTGGTAAATGATGGCGGGAAGTCTGTGGGTTGTGCAGCAACAGATTTTGACATGGACGGCTATCCGGATTTGTTCGTGGCCAATCGCGACCAAAAGAACTTTTTGTATCACGGAAGTGGAAGCGCAACAAATTTTACAAAAGTTACGGAAGGGAGCATCGTGAACGACATCGACAACTCCAGTGGCTGTGCCTGGGGAGATTACAACAATGACGGATATGCGGATTTGTATGTGGCAAACTCAGGTTCGGCAAGTTGCTTATATCGTAACGACTACAGTGAATTCAACAAAGTGGAGGAATCACCTTTCACCACTGATGTTTCTAACTGCTCGGGAGCAAGCTGGGGCGATGTGGACAACGACGGTGACCTGGATCTTTTTGTTTCTACCGGACAGCTGGGTATGTACGAAAACTGGTTCTATAATAATAATGGTGATGGTACCTTTACCAAAGTCACCGACAGCCCGCTGGTGAATGAAGCCACATGGTCGTCGGGGAGTGCCTGGGGCGACTATGACAAGGATGGCGACCTGGACCTGGCAGTGGGTGGTTATGACGGGGATAACCTGCTGTTTAAAAACGATGGTGCCGGAAACTTTGAAAAAGTTACAGATAACGATTTTGTGAATGACGGCGGCTACACCGAAGGCCTGGCCTGGGCCGATGTGGATGATGATGGTGACCTGGACATTTTTACGGCCAAGAATAACTATTTTGGGGGCAACAATTCCTTTTTCCTGAATAACGGAAATGCAAACAACTGGCTGAAAGTCTTCGTCAGGTATTGTGGAGAATGCATTTGGGGCTATGGTGCACTGGGTGCAAAGGTTTATGTTTATGCCAACATTAACGGCGAACCTGTGATGCAGATGCGTGAACTGAATGCCCAGTCGGGGGGCGGCCAGGGCGGACAAAACGAACATATCCAGTTTTTTGGGCTGGCCGGTGCTGTCGTGGTGGATTCGGTGGTAGTTAACTGGATGTCGTCCACTTTTGTGGAAGAAAATGTAGCAGTAAATCAAACCCTCATCCTGGATTTATTTACCTCGATTGAAGAAATTGATGTTACTGAAGCTGCTACCGCTTATCCCAATCCGGCAAGCGATCAGATCACTTTCAGGATTGCCAATCCGAACCACGAAGAAGCCATACTGACAATTTATAGTTTGCAGGGGCAAAAGATTGCAGGATTTTCCACTTTCGAAAATGAACCAACCATTAACCTAAACAACTTTGCCGGAACAAAACTTTCTCCGGGCGTTTACACCTGCCGGGTCATCATAGGAAATGAGCAGGATGTGGTGATGTTTGTGGTGGAATAGTTGATGGTAGGATGTGCAGGACGTGATGCATTGTGTTTCTCTATCGTATTCATCTCAGTTTTCACGTGGGATACTGATATATCACTTTCCGGCAGGATTAACGTTTAATGAGTTTGCTACTAAATATGCCTTTGCCCGTTTCCGCTTTCAGGATATAAATTCCCGGCCTTAATCCTGACAGGTCGTATTCGCCGGGTTGTGGTTTGTTAAACAGTTTTATCAAAACGCCTTCCAGGCTAAAGATATGCAAAGTGGTGATTTCAGGTTCATCCATGTGGATTTTTCCGGAAGTTGGGTTTGGATAAATGTGCAGGTGTTTATTGCCTGAGGTATTCGAAGGCTCGTTTTCGGAAATGGTCGTTGGCATAGCGGTGTATTTTGCAATCATTCCGCTACTGCTGCAGCCCCAGCCTGTATATTCATCCAAAAAGAAACTGTTTCGCGTGGGAGAAGGCCACGCATTCGACCCGGCATAAACGGTTTCAAATGTCTGTCCGCCATCACTAGTTATTGCAACAAAATCGCCGGCTATGGTTGCAACACCAGTGTTTTCATCAAATAATTTCAGGTATTCAACAGCAGTAGAATTGGTAATTTCAGCAATCGACCAGGTTGAACCGCCATCGGCTGTTGCCAAAACCTGGCCATTAGACAGGCTGATAATGCCATGATCAGCATCTGCAAAACTCAGCGAAACCAGTGGGTCGTCAAAAACATAGTTGATTTCCGTCCAGTTTGCGCCACCATCCGAAGTTTTGAGGAGCTTCCCGATATTTGTATTAAACTCACGCAGCGCAATATATCCCGTAGCAGGACTAACAAAAGTAAAGCCGCCTTCCAGCTTTTGGTTTGCAACACCAGGGCTGATGTCCTGCCATAAATTTCCCTGATCATCCGACATGATCACGTTGCCTTCGTAGGTTGCAATGAAAATATGTTGCCCATCCGGAATACTGATTGCCTTAAAATAATGGTCAAATCCTGTAGGTTTATAGGTCCAGGTTTTGCCTCCATCATTTGTTTTACAGGGTGTATCGCCAAACCCTACGGCCCAACCGGTTTGCGAATTTACGAATGCAAGATCAGCAATCCGGGTACTAAAAGTTGTAGTGTCGAATGATGCCTGCAGCCAGTTTGCTCCGCCATCTTCCGTATAAAATATTGATGGGGACATACCGAATTGCTTATGCCCCCCAACGCACCCGTGCAATGTATCTGTAAAAAAGATGCTGTTAAAGTTATTGGTTGGGCCTTCAATTAAACTGGTGAAATTTAACCCCAGATCAGTGGTCTTTACAAGCGTGGGGCCATTGCCGGCAAAATATATGGTTTCGTTAGGGAGGCAGTCAAAAGCACTGAAAGTCCAATACTGATTTTCAGTTCCGTTCTGGTAGGTATCATTCCATGTTTGGCCACCATCGTTAGTTGTGTACAGATGATTTCGATTCAAAATCCTTCCTTCATCTGGATTTAAAAATTCAATTTCTTCAACTCCCATTGATGAATGCGAAAGGCCAACGACATAGGGATGCCAGTTTCCTCCGCCATCCACACTGTGAAAAGCCAGTGCATCCGCGCCCAGTGTGTCGGGATTCGGGAAGCTGTTCCCTGCTCCGATCCATAATTCTTCAGGGCCAAGCACTGCAAGGCCTTTCACGGTTTCAATACGCGCACTTACTTCAATATTCGTCCATGTATGGCCTCCATCGGTAGTTCGCCGGCAAACCGGTTCTTCGCCGGTAAATTTCTTTTTACCTACAATGTATCCAGTTTGCAGATCAGCAAAACCAATGGCATCATAATAGTTTTCTTCATTAAACGAAAAACTGAGCACTTCCCACGATTCGCCACCATCAATCGTTTTGGCAATGGCACTGTAGAATCCAAAAGCAAACCCTACGGTATCATTCAGAAACCATGTTTTTTCCAGTCCGGTAATAATGTCTATATCAACAAAATCCCATGTCTCACCACCGTCTGTAGTTTTGTAAACCCCATGTTCGCGGGTAATGAAGCCTGTATTGTTATTAATAAAGTTTATACCCCGGATTTGCCAGTCTGGAGTTGGGTAGCTGAGTTTTTCCCAGCTCTCGCCTCCATCTGTCGTTCGGAAAAGTGTGGAATTATTCCCGGCTACATATCCGGTATCTGCAGAAGGGAAACTCACATCCCAAAGTGTTTGGTATGTAGGTTTGGGGTTTTGTGTTATCCAGGACTGGGCATAAGTTTTTGTGGGCGCGATCAGCAAAATTGCAATCAGCAAAGCAACGAAATAACCGGTTGTTTTATTGGGATGTTTCATCAGTTCAATTTTTTGGTTTGTATTAATGAGGCACAATATTCAATTTTAGTTGCGTGGTTTGAATGTATTTTTCCGCATTTTTTGGTAACTTATTATTTAGTGTGATGCATGCCCCTACAATACCTCACACAGGAAATAATGATTGCCTGACAAAGTTAAGATGAATGACCAAAGGAAAAAATCACTTATTTTGGCTGTAAATCTCAACCTGGACATGCAAAACCAATCAGGGTTTTACAATGATAAAAAGTTTGTAACAGGTTTTGTCTTGCCCTGGTTGAAAGGCAAAATTTAAAAGGCTTACCTATGAATATTCTCGATGAAGCCCGTGATCATGTAACAAAGTTTTTTGAAGAAAACAGCAACGACAAACTTCGTTACCATAACATTAAACACACCCGCAACGTGGTGAGTGCCTCAGAGCTAATCGCCGGCAAGTGCAGCGTTTCTGAAAAAGAACTGGAAATGCTGCTTGTTTCTGCCTGGTTTCACGATGTTGGTTATCTTGAATCCAAGAAAAATCATGAAGATGCCAGCAAACGTTCTGTACGCGAATTTCTGCAAATGCATGATATCGGTGAGGATTACATCCTACAGGTAGAAAAGTGTATCGAAGCCACACGAGTTCCCCAGCAACCCCGGGATAAGCTTTCAGCAATATTATGCGATGCTGATCTGTACCATGTTTCACAGGAAGATTTTATGGAGGATACCCAGATATTCTGGGATGAGTTGTCGGCTATGAACGGTGAGGACATGAATGAAATCAAGTACCTCGAGAAAACCCTGAAGTTCTTCAAGGAGCATACTTATCACACCGATTACGGCAAAGCCATTTTGGAACCTGGAAAGAAGGCCAACCTGAAAAAGGTGAAAAAGGAACTTAAAAAACGCCAGGAAGCCTTGATTGAAGACCTGGAGAATAAACAAAAAAAGATCACCAAACTCGAAGCCAAGGTTGAATCACTGAAAACACCACAGCGTGGCATCGAATCCATGTTCAGGGTTACGGCCAACAACCAGATCACCCTCAGCTCCATAGCCGATAACAAAGCAAACATTCTGATTACGGTAAACTCCATAATCATTTCGGTGGTGGTGACCATGCTGGTACGCAAGTTCAGCGATTACCCAAACATCGTTATCCCAACCATGATTTTTCTGCTAACCAGTTTGATCACTGTGGTTTATGCAATCCTGTCCACAAGGCCTAAAGTTACAGGAGGTACTTTTACACGCGACGACATCAAAGCCAAAAAGATCAACCTGCTGTTTTTTGGGAACTTTTACAAAATGGGGTTTGATGAATACGAGTGGGCGGTAAAGGATATGATGAAAGATTATGACGGCTTATACCGCAATATGATTTTGGACCAATATACGTTGGGGCTGGTGCTGGCTAAAAAGTATAAGCGTCTGCGTGTGGCATACAGCGTGTTTATGTTCGGATTGATTATTTCAGTAGCGGCTTATATCGTGGCTATGACGGTATTCCCGGCAGGTTAGCAGGTGGATTATTCGTTTATAGAGCAAACACGGGACATTATGGGCAGACACTAATTCTCGTAAAGGAAATATCAGCACAAAGATTCACAGGCAAGGAAAAAACTATTGTGTCATTGATGTGATACTTTCATCATAAACTGCTAATTTCGTAATCCCAAAATATGAATTATGAAAAAAATATTTTTTACTACAATTATTTTGTTTTGTTGTATATCAGGATTTGCACAGCAGGATGTTGCTGATAGTATAGCAAACTTGGCCAGCCAAGCAACCGGATTTGAAAAAGCCGACCTACTGAATGATGCCGCCAACGCCATCCTGAATTATGACCCGAATAAAGGCATTGAATATGCCAGGGAGGCACTGGAAATTTGCTTAAAGGAAGATGAAACCGAAGAAGCCTATTTTTCGATGTTGCTGATCGGCAATGCCTATTATGCCATGGGCAACTACGAAAAAGTGCTTAAAGTGGACCTGGAAAGCCTGGAAAAATTCGGAGATAAAATTAGCAAAAAGAAACTTGCCCAACTCCATAACCAGATTGGCAACGATTATTATTCACTGCACAACCATGAAAAAGCCATCGAACATCTATTGGAAGCCATCGGAATACTGGAACCTTTCACCAAAGCCGGGGACGAGTTTACCCTCCATACAATGTATGCAATAAGGATAAATACAGGTAGTGTTTTTTCAAATCTTGACAATTCACCAAAGGCACTTGAGCAATTTAATTTTGCACTCACTATTGGAAGGCAACTCAAGGATAGCACAAAGATTTATTCTGCATATAATAATATTGGTGCGGTATATCAACAATTGCATGACTACGGTAAGGCGCTGGAGAATTTCCTGGCAGCCCTCAATATTATCAATACATTGGGTTCTACGCTGGATGCCGCAACAATCCATGTAAACATCGGTGATATTTATCTTCTGAGGGATTCGTTAAACATGGCCCTTCATCATATTGAAAAGGGCCATGAACTTGCAACCGGCCTGAGCAACAATTATCTGAGCGCGAAAGCCTCAGGCAGCCTCGGACGGGTTTACTTAAAGAAGCAAATGCCATTGAAGGCCCTCCCGTATATCGAAGCTGCAGAAGTTATTGCAAAGGAAAACCATTACCCGGAAACCCTCAGGCAGATTTACAGATTGTTTGCTGATTATTATTTTATGACAGGTGATTACAGGAAGGCATACGTGGCCCAGAGGGAATTTATCAGCATAAATGATTCGTTGACCAATGTGGAGCTCGCATCCGAAATAACCGAAATACAAACCCGCTACGAAACCGAAAAGAAGGAACAGGAAATTACACTGCTCACCAAGGATAATGAAATTAAGGATTTGAAATTTAGGCGGCAAACCGCTTTACTGATAGGCGTTGCCGGCCTGTTTTTACTTTTGGGAGCGGTAGGGTTTTTTTGGGTAAGGAGCAACAGACAAAAACACCGGCTCAAAACAAGCGAAATGGAAAAGCGCAACCTCGAAACCGAACAAAAATTGCTTCGCGCACAAATCAACCCGCACTTCATGTTCAATGCGCTCAATTCGGTACAGAGTTATATCTCGGCCAACGACAACCTGAAAGCCATGACCTACCTCGCCAAATTTTCGCAGCTCATGCGCAACATACTGGAGAATTCGCGCAAATCAATGATACGCCTCGAAGATGAAATCGAAACCCTCCGGTTGTATATCGAACTCGAAGCCATGCGGTTTAAAAATATGTTCGAGTTTGAGATTTCAGTTTCTGATGATATCATTCCTTCCAAGACCTATATACCCCCAATGCTTGTGCAGCCTTTTGTGGAAAACTCAATCAAGCATGGCTTTAATCAGGCCGAAAACGGTAAATTGATTGTGGATTTTAACGGGATTAACGGAGTTATCAAATGCCATGTTGCAGACAACGGTATTGGCCGGAAAAAGGCACAGGAAAATAAAGCCGGCCAAAAATCCCCACACAAATCCTTGGGTATGCAGGTAACTTATGAGCGTTTCGAAACCCTGAAAAAGGAACGATTGCTGGATGTTGGCTTTCAAATTGAGGACCTTATGCGTGCTGATGGTAATCCTGCCGGCACCCTGGTTAAACTTGATTTGCCTTATGAAATTGAATAATTTGTAATTTTGCCTAAACCTTTAATATTATGATCAGGGCAGTAATAATAGATGACGAACACGACAGCCGGGAAACGATTTTCAACATCCTGAAAAATTATTGTGAAAACATTGATGTTGTTGGGCAGGCTAATGGCGTAAATTCCGGATTAACAATGGTTAAAAAAACCAACCCGGACGTTGTATTCCTCGACATCCAAATGCCCGATGGAACCGGTTTTGACCTCCTCGGAAAAATTCCCAAGGTAAATTTCAAAGTGATTTTTATAACTGCCTACGATCAATATGCCCTGAAGGCCATTAAATTTAGCGCGCTGGATTATATCCTTAAACCTGTGGATCCTCAGCAACTCATCGATGCGGTAAGCAAAATCAGGATCGATCAAATGGATTTTGAGGTTATGAACAAAAAAATCAATATCCTCCTGCGCAACCGAACCGGATTCGAACGGATTACCCTGCCAACCTCTGATGGATTTAAGTTTGTGGATATCAAAGATATTGTCCGTTGCGAAGCCGACAGCAATTACACGGGTTTTTATCTGAATAATGGCGAAAAAGCTCTGGTAACCCGCACATTGAAAGAATATGAAGACACACTCTCAGGAATGGATTTTATACGTGTACATCAGTCACATATCGTAAACCTCAAATACATCGACCGGTATATCAAAGGCGATGGTGGCACCATTGTGATGGTTGATGGTTCTGAGGTGGAGGTATCACGAAGAAGAAAAGAGGAGTTTTTGAAGCGGATGACGGGAGAATAACGTTTTTCTGTTAACCATTATAAACCATGTCGATAATTACTATCCTGATTGAATTCCACTATTTTATCACCACTTTTTTTGTAAATATTGCCTTAGTGGTTTGCACCCGAAACAAATAGATGCCCGGTTCAAAATTGGCTGTTTTCAGATTAAGGAAGTTTTCTGATCCGCCGATTTCGATAACCTTTTGGCCGTGGCTGTTAAAAACCGAAACGCGCAGGATCTGGTGGTTGGATTTGACCGATAACTGGTTCCGGGCCGGATTTGGATATATTTTCGTTTCATCAGTTTGTGCCGGCTCAACAATACCGGTTATGTCGTCGGCCATTCTGCCGGCTCCCTGATAAATCTCACGGGTATCCATATTCTGAAGAAAAACAACGAATTGGCAGTTTTCGATCACAAAATCCTCTTCCATAACTACTGGTGTATCCCAGGTGAAGCTGTTCTGAATTGAAAAATCAATGGGCTGGCCTGTTGTAGCATCCGTGAAAACCCTGCGTACAACACCATTCTGTTTTTCATTTCCAGGCGACAGCAGATTCGATTCGGTAAGTACGATAAATGCCGCCAGGTTTTCATTGGTATTTCCATGGAGCATTTCCACGGTGGCCTTTACATTCAGGGTATTTTCATCAATTTCCGAAAGCACCACTGAAATCTCAAAATTGGATGGGTCGGATACACGTTGTTTGATGTGTTGTTTGTAGTAAAAATAGTTGGTTGGTGCAAAGGCACCCTGAAGCTCTTTCCATCCATCAATCCTGGCGGTTGGATAACTGCTGGTACGGTACCAGGCATCACGTGCAAGTGCTCCGGGTGTTTCAAATTCATCACCAATGTGCCAGGCAATTATTGCCAGCGTATCGGCATATTCCTGTTTCAGCGAATCCAAAGCTTCGGTAGCGTATGAGCCGGCATAATTCCAGGTGCCGTTAAAGAGCTCTGTAATCACTTTTTGGCGGTGCTGTTCCGAAAATATTATCTGTTTTGACAGGAAATCATCTCCGGGAATTTCATCTCCTTCAAGCTCCGCAAACACTGAAATATAATAGTTACGGGGTGGCAAATCCAGGGTGTCGAATCTGAACCATTTTGTAACTCCAGGGGGTAAAGCCCAAAACTGATACTCCGAAAAATAACCTGTGGTGTTTTCGCGCATATAAACCTTAAACATTGCTGAATCCAAACCGTAATTTGTAATCACAGCCCAGGGTTTAACGGGTTCGGCATGCATCACCGGTTCCATTTCAATGGATTCAACCGCAACATTGATGTGCACGGGCTGCCCGGTAATCTCTACGCTGTAATCCTCCCATTCGCCGTAAGAAAAATCAGCACAGGGGTCTGGGTAGGATAACATCTCCCAGACCGATCCAACCCTGAGCCGGTAAATTCCAGGACGGGCATTCATCGGAATTTCAATTTCTGCCTGGTACATCATGCCGGCTTCCGCGAGCACAAAATCGGTTACAAATCGCTCATAATCCGAAAAAACAGAATCCCGGTTCGAGTCAATCCACAGGCTTACTTTCTGATTATTATAATTGCTGCTGAATGTAACCGAATATTGCTCACCAATCTCCACACTTGCCTTCATTTCGGTAAAATCGCCGAAGCCATCGGGGCTACAGCCGCTCGACAGGTTTTGGATACCGGCAAACACAAAGTCGCTGATGCCATCGCCAAAAGTGCAATTACCGGCGGGAATGCAATACATGGCTGAGTCCTTTTCCGGTAGGATCATTGCTGGCCCGGCAGCCAGGGTATAAACTGCAAACGTATTTGTGGTTACAAATAAGGCCATGAATACCATGACCATCCGGTATGTTAGTAAAGTCGATTGGCTCATCCGTATTTCTGAAGTTCCTTTTTTCCTGGTAAAACTAACAATATTTTCAAAGATTTCCTTTATCACACGGATATTTACACGAATGTTACACAGGTATTGTTTTCACCTCTGTTATCTCAGCGGCTACTCCGTACACTCTGCGGTAAGCTTTCATCCTTTTTTTGCCTGACAACTTGGACAAGCCAAAATGTGCAACATGATTTACATGTAACTCCTTTTTTGGTTTTGGCTTGTAAATATCACAAAATCCACGCCCTCGAATGCGTGGCAACATATTCTATAATTTTGTGAATTAATCAGGCTAAATTAAAAAATCAGGCCTGATTTAATGAAAAGTTGTAATCGACCGATCCTGAATTAAGATTTCAATCCAGACATTGCGAGTTGAAATTCAATTTATATTCGTTTCAAATTGAACCGAAAGTTGCCAAATCTGCATGGGCTATGGTAAGGATTGGGTATTTTTACCTCACAATTCATAATTCCAAAGCGGCTTGTCCACGGAAACAATACATAACACCGGAATTTCAAAACCAAGCACCCGAAACGTTATCAATCAAAGGAACTTCCTTCAAAGCTAAATCCCATAAAAAGGGCAATGAAAATTTAGAGCATTGGCTCCTCACTCGTTTAAATCAAAGGATTGATTTTAGCATTTACGAATTCGATTATAAGGCCTATAATATTTCGATGTTTATAATCCCAGCTACCATAAATCAACCGGTTGAATTTTTGCATCAGGCCTACATTCGGGTTGGAAGCATCACCAGAAAACTCAATGAGTTTCCACAAAAGCAAGCCAAAATCTGGAAAAAAGACAATAAATTTTTTGAGAGTCAAATTGTTAAGGAAGGATTATCCGCATCTGATATCAGCAAGTTATTAAGCGCGGAAACTTATTTCGACTTACTCCAACTTCCTTATCCATCAACACAAAAAGGTGTGATTGATAAACTTATAGATGATGGAATTGTAGTTAAATGCTCAAATTTTGGAATCACCATGGTGGGAGCTCTACTATTTGCAAAAGATCTAACTGTTTTCGAAAGAATCTCCCGGAAAACTGTCAGGATAATTGTTTTTAAAGGCAATAACAAAGTAACAACTTTAAGAGAAAAACTTTTTGATAAAGGATATGCAGTTTCTTTTGTAGCTCTTATGGACTGGCTAAACAGTCAGTTACCAGAAAATGAGGAAATCAGCAAAGCATTAAGGGAAATTTCTCGGATGTATCCTGAAATTGCTCTTCGTGAATTGGTTGCTAATGCAATCATTCATCAGGATTTCAACGAAAATGGCAGCCCGATAATCGAAATATACCCTGATCGAGTTGAAATTTCAAACTCTGGATTGCCTTTAGTTGCTCCAGAAAGATTCATTGATGCCTATATTTCGAGAAATGAAAAACTCGCAGACCTGATGAGAAGGATGGGTTTTTGTGAGGAGAAAGGAAGCGGACTTGATAAAGTAATTCACTATAATGAACTTTATCAATTACCGCCTATCCAGGTGGTAATTTCAGGAAACAGAACCTGCGTTTCAATATTTGCTCACAAACCATTAAGTGGCCTGGATAAAAAAGAAAAAATTAGAGCTTGTTATCAACATGCTTGCCTAAAATATGTGTCAAATGAGAAAATGACAAATCAAAGTTTAAGAGACCGGTTTAATATCGCAGATCATAATTATTCAATCGCATCACGAATTATTAGAGATTCACTGGATGAAGGTGTGATAAAGGAGGATAACCCTGATAGTAAATCAAGAAAGTATGCAAGCTATATTCCATTTTGGGCATAAATTTTTATGTGATGGCTATGTGATTAATAGCACTAATTTGCTAAAACAAACACTGTAATTCAATGACTTACTATGTGACAATAATAACAAAATTAAAGGAATGCTTTCAATAAATGGAGCAAACTAAAAATAAAACGAAATATCAAGACCCTAATATTCCCCGCCGCGGATTTCTAAAAAAACTATGGGTGGGGCTGGGCGCGGTTGCCGGACTTGAACTGGCGTGGGTGTTTTCTTCATTTTTTTCGCCAGTTGAACGGAAATCACATGGGCTGATCAGCAGCCTCAAAACGGTTGGAAACCTCAACCAGATTGCCAAAGGCTCGGTAACGCCGGTTCGTAGCGGGCAGTTTTATCTCGTGAGGCTTGAGGATGGTGGCCTGCTGGCGCTTTCGCTGAAATGCTCACATTTGGCCTGCTCGGTAAACTGGGATGCCACTGAGCGAAAATTCATCTGCCCGTGCCATGCCTCGCAATTCGATATGACCGGAAACGTGATCAATCCTCCGGCACCGCGGGCACTGGATTATTATCCTGTTTTTATTGAAAATGGCGTGGTGAAAGTGGATACGGGCAGGCCGGTGAAGCGGGACAGGTTTGAGAAAGGGCAGGCGGTGTATGCGGGGGAAAAGGTTATTTAGTTATTGGTTATTCGTTAATTGGAAATACTTGGGAAAATAGATTTAGTGAAGTTTAATAATTACATATGGAGCCTTTACCGGGAATATAAACAAGGTAAAAAGGATATTGCCTTATTTAAAAACAATGATTTTGCTGCGTTGGTAAAAAATTTTGATTTTCTAGATTCTTATGAATATGAGGATGAAAACGGGAAGGTGTTAACTGGTAGCCCTTACCGCGAGATGAAGGTAGTTTTAAACCAACATTCGGTAAAGAGTTTTTCAAGTGCGTATGAAGTGTTCTATGATGAGGTTGTTAAATATGTAAAAAATGAACATTATAATATTTTTATAGAATTTATACATGCCTATTCAACTGCATTTTATCATAAATTCCCTGAATTTTTTATTCCTTATTATTTCAACTCCAATACTTATCCTGATTTTTTAAGATTATGTGAAAATTTCGAAATAAATCTTCCTCCAAACCCACCACGATACGATTGGGTGAAAAGGACATTATACTACTTTGAATTGTGTAAAACACTGCATAAATTCAGGGAGAAACATAAAATAGAACCTAAAGAATTTCCGGCTTTTCTGTATTTTTTTGGAATGAATAGCCTTGAAAAAAGAGAATTACAAGACCTACCAAAACCCTCCAGGGTTTATTTCCTCGGAGCCGGTGCAAGTGGTGGAAAAGAATCAGAAAACTACGATTTTCAGTTTTTGGATGATGCAGATCAAACCTCAACAGAAACATGGGGTGCTGGAAATTTAAATATTAAAAAAGGTGATCTTGTTTTAATGTATTGTGTGAGCCCACGTAAATATTTACACTCAATATGGAGAGCTACTGATGATAGTTTCATCGATCCATTTCGATATCACTATTATGCGGTAAGGGTAAAATATCCTCATAAATTTAAACCTGTTACCTACCAGCAGCTTAAAGAAAATGAGATATTGAAGCGCAATCCAACTATCAGATCTAATATGCAAGGGATGAACGGTAGGCCATTATCCGTATCGGAATATGAGGAACTTGAAAAATTGATCCAATCCAGCGGAGAAAATACGGAGAAGTTGCCCAAGCTTCCGGTTTATCAAAGAAATATTGATCATATTGAAAACGAACGTGATGTTGAGGAAAAATTAATAGAACCTTTATTAATTGATTTGGGAATTTCAGATAAAGACTGGATTAGACAATTACCTTTAAAAATGGGAAGGAAAATAAGCTATTATCCCGATTATGCAATTTTTGTCGAAACAAAAAAGGGTCATGAAAAAGCTAAGATTATTTTAGAAGCAAAGTACTCTATCAGCAATGATCAGCAGTTGCAGGATGCATTTGAGCAGGCGAGAACTTATGCCCTTAGATTGAACTCAAAAAATATATTAATAGCTGATCGCGAATTTCTTTGGGTTTACAAAAAGAACAAAGAGGACTTTACTCAAAATCACCTAACATATTACAATTGGGATGACTTAACAAATCCAGATAAATTATATGAATTAAAAACACTTCTTCTAACAAGATAACTATTTTGAGTAACGTAAGTATTCAAATTATGATGTTCAGAGATCGAATAGAAATCTGGAACCCCGGCCAACTTCCGATGGGATGGACAACAGAAACATTAAAGAGGGTTCATACATCAATCCCAAGGAATCCGTTACTTGCCGAACCAATGTATCTTATGGGTTATATTGAAAGATTGGGTACAGGAACCATGGATATGATTCGGATTGCTAAAGATTCAAAACTTGCTGAACCTCAATTTATTCAGGAAGATGATTTCCGTGTAATCATTTCCAGACCGGTTATCAGTGGGGAAGTTAGTGGGGAAGTTAGTGGGGAAGTTAGTGGGGAAGTTCTGGAAACAGTTAAAAAGCTAATATTTGTTGTTAAAGGGGAAATGAGGCGGTCAGAAATTCAAAAGCTACTCAACATAAAACATGATGATTACTTTAGGTTGAATTATATTATACCGGCAATTGAACAAGGTTTTATCGAAATGAAATTTCCGGACAACCCAAATCATCCTCAACAGAAATATCGGATAACGCAAAAAGGAGAGAAATACAACGAAAATGAAATTTAAACCGAAATACTTGATCTTTATTTATCTTCAATTCTGACTAACAACTTTTTTAAGAGGTTGATTTATAGAGTTTAATAAAAATGATTCGTATGAATTAAAATAGAATTCAGACAAGTTAATCGAAGCATCCGCCTCAGGCGAGACAAGTTCGCTTCGATTACATATTTTCGCAGCATCTGCTGCTTTTAGTATGACCTGTTTTAACAAAAACAAATGGTTTTAGCGAACCCGCCTTGCCGTCTGCAATGGCCTGTATGCTGGCGAGGCAGGTGCTAAAATGATAAAGCATCGAAGCGGATGCTTCGATGAACGTACAAACTATTGAAGATTTAACTTTTAAGAAACAGCAAATTTACTAAAACAAGCTTGCCCATGTTAGTCAAAGAAATTAATGCTTCCGAAACTTCGGAATGAATTTGGGGAATAACAAATAACTTAATAACACTATAACTTCAAACGCCATCAAAAACTATCGCATCATAGGATTTATCGCAACGCTGGTTATCGTACTGGTGTTTCCGGCGCAGTGGCTGAAGTTTCAGTAACAAGACTCCGGGCAGCTTGCAGGTTCAGCTAAGCCCCATTTCGTGGGCGGCGAAACCTGTATCGAATGCCACAAAATTGAATACGATCTCTGGAAAAATTCCGACCATGACCTGGCCATGGACATTGCCACCACAGAATCTGTGCTTGGTGATTTTGATAATGCCTTTTTCCTTTCGCATAAAGGTGATACCAGCAGGTTTTACAAAAGGGATGGAAAGTTTTTCGTTTTTACCAATGGCCCCGGAGGAATTTTTGAGGAATTTGAGATCACACACACGTTTGGCTGGTGGCCCCTGCAGCAATACCTCGTCCCTTTCGAAAACGGCAAAATGCAAACCTTGCATATAACCTGGGACTCGAGAGATGATAAATGGTACGATATGTCGCAGGCCGTTTACCCGGATGAGGATGTTACCCATGAAAACTGGCTGTACTGGACCAACCAGGCCCAAAACTGGAACGGCATGTGTGCTGATTGCCACTCCACACATCTGCAAAAAAACTATGATCTGAAATCAGATTCCTACAATACCACATGGTCGGATATCGATGTAAATTGTGAGTCGTGTCATGGACCCGGCTCAGCGCACTTAGACTGGGCAAAATTACCAGAGATGGCTCGCCCCGTGAACAACAATACAGCCCTCGTGGTAAATACCCGCGATCTTGATACACGAGAATATGCTGACCTTTGCGCAAGGTGCCATCTGCGCCGATCGGCTCTTGGAGATTTTGATCATTTTAGCGGTCACCTTCTTGATCATTATATTCCACAGCTCACCGGCGAGCCCTATTATTATTCCGATGGACAGATTTTGGAAGAGGATTATGTGTATGGATCATTCCTGCAAAGCCGGATGTTTATGCAGGATGTGAAGTGCAACGACTGCCACGATCCCCATAGCCTCAAACTTGTAAAAACCGGAAACGACCTCTGCCTGCAATGTCACCGTCCGGAAGAATATGATACCTATAACCATCATTTTCATAAAATAATGGACAACCCTGAATTGCAGGAGGGCAACCACCGCCGGATGTACAACCTCGAAGGCGAGGGCGCACTTTGCATCAACTGCCACATGGATGGCGGATACTACATGGGCGTGGATTACCGGCGCGATCACAGTTTCCGCATTCCCCGGCCTGACCTTACCATCAGCCTGGACGTGCCCAATGCCTGCAACAGCTGTCACACTGATAAATCTGCTGAATGGTCTGAAAATTACATCACCGAATGGTAAGGCAAAAGCCGGCCGGCCCATTACGGCACTACCATCGCCGGGGGTGAAAACCTCGATCCGGCTGCCCTCGACGGCCTCATAGCCATCGCCAACGCTTCTGCTGACCTCTATCCGGTGATGATCAGGGCAACAGCGCTGGCTTTGCTGGGGAACTACCCGGATGAAAAGGCGCTGAACACTTTGAAATTACGGCTGACCGATGAGGATCCCATTATCCGCCATTATGCAGTCAGGAATCTACGCCCTACAACTATTGAAGAGTACAAGTCGGCATTTGTGCCTCTGTTAACCGATCCCGTAAAAGCCGTGAGGGCTGAAGCTGCCCTTCAGCTTTCGCAACTGCCACCGGAAACATTCGACACCACATGGATAAAAATCTTTGGCGAAGCACTGGCCGAATATGAGCAATCCATGGAGTATGTGGCTGATTTTCCCACCGGAAGCTACAATCTGGGCAACCTTTATTCCAGAAAAGGTAATGCTGTTGAAGCTGAAAAATTCTACAGGATGGCCATCCTGACCGACAACCTGTTTTACCCGGCAAAAATCAACCTGGCCATGCTTTATAACTCAATGCAACAAAATGAAAGGGCGGAACAATTGTTTCGTGAAGTTATCCGTGATCATCCTGAGCAATCAGAGGTGTATTACTCCCTCGGCCTGTTACTGGCAGAAATGAACAAGTTGCGCCAGTCTGCCGAAATACTTGAAATGGCCGCTGAAAGGATGCCACAACGTGCGCGGATCTTTTACAATCTCGGCCTCATTTACCAGTACATCAACCAGACGGCAAAATCAGAACAGAATTTGCTAAAGGCCGTTGAACTGGAGCCCGAAAACCAGGATTTTATTTACGCTTTGGTAGACTTATATACCAAAACCGGCAACCCTGACAAGGCAACTTCATGGCAGTTAATGCTACAAAACCAAAGAGAATTGAGGTAATTGTTAATTTTTTTTAAGCAAGCCTATTTCAATATCCCATTTCTATGTTAGATATTTGCCGCTAATTGACGTTTAACAACAAATTATTACGTAAAAATTATTAAAAAAATAGATTACTATGAGAAAATTTTTACAATGATTTTACTTGCAGGATTCCTGACAAGCTGTGGTGCATTTGTAGGCGCACCGGTTACCGGTTTCTTTTACACCGACGTGAAAGCACCTTTAGCTGTAACATCCAATGAAGGCTCAACAAAAGTAGGAACAGCCAAAATGCAATCCATTCTCGGGCTTGTTGCTACTGGCGATGCCAGCATTGAAGCCGCTGCAAAATCTGGAGGAATCACTAAAATTCATCATGTGGATTACGAAGCCAATTCAATTCTTGGCATCGTGGCAAGTTTCACCGTTGTGGTTTACGGTGAATAATTGAAACAACATTAATAAAGGATTGGAATAGAGAAATTGGTCGAACTGGTTTCTCTATTCTTTTTTAAACTACCTACCCTTTATGGAAAAAAAACACAATCTCTTT
>CAYNDN010000005.1:0-29485 GCA_964395075.1 uncultured Lentimicrobiaceae bacterium
GCTGGCAGATGTAAAAAATGCTGTTGATGGGATCAGTGCCTTTCCGGTGGACGCCGAACGGCCCATCGTTGCCAAACAACGGTCAACAACTATGGCAGCATTTATGGGACTTACCGGAAACGTTGATCTGAAAACACTGAAAGCTGCTGCCCAGGATATTGAAGATGATCTGCTGGCCTCCGGGGTTATGTCGCAGGTTACCATTGGTGGATTTCCTGAATTGGAGATTTCGGTGGAGATTGCCGAAGAAAACCTGCTTAGATACAACCTCACTTTTGATGAAATTGCCAGGGCCATCAGTGCTAACAACCGTGATATTTCAGCAGGGATCATCAGATCGAGTAATGAGGAAATCCTTATTCGGGCACGGCATCGCTCCACCGAACCATCCGAAATTGGCGAAATCGTGATCCGTGCCTTTCAGGATGGCAGCAGGCTTCGGTTAAGGGATGTGGCAAACATCAAACTTAAATTTTCCGAAACCCCCATGTCAAGCATGATGAACGGACAGCAATCTGTATCCGTCAACGTCATGAAGCTACCCGAGGAAGACCTGGCCGCCATTTCAAACTTCCTGAATGATTACAAGAAAAACTTCAACGATCAGCATGAAAACATGGAAATCGTCATCACTTACGATTTCCTGGAACTACTCAACAGCCGTCTCGATCTGCTTTATACAAACGGTGGGATTGGCTTGTTGCTGGTGCTTATCGCGTTGGGCCTGTTCCTCAATCTGCGGCTGTCGTTTTGGGTGGCATTCGGTATTCCAGCCTCCTTTTTTGGTATGTTCATCCTGGGATTGATTTACGGACTTACCATCAATATGATCTCTTTATTTGGGATGATCCTGGTTATAGGTATCCTGGTGGACGACGGTATTGTGATTGCCGAAAATATTTATTCTCACTTCGAATCGGGCAAAAGCCCTAAAAGAGCGGCTCTGGATGGTACGATGGAAGTTTTGCCTGCTGTAATGACTTCGGTTACCACCACCATTGTGGCATTTTCGCCGTTGTTGTTTCTTGCCGGAAACATGGAATTTAGCTACGATGTAGGCTGGGTGGTTATCATCAGCCTTGCTGTTTCGCTGATTGAAGCATTTTTTGTATTGCCTGCTCACCTTTCGAGCAAGCATGTACTTAAAATTAAAGATCGTGAAGGTGGCCGGAATATCGTACGCCAAAAAATGGATGAGGGTATTAAGTACTTACGGGATAAAATCTATGGTAGTATTATGCGGTTTGTGATCAGATGGAAATGGGTAATGATATTAACACCGGTTTCTCTCATACTGATAACTTACGGCCTGTTTGGTGGAGGTTTTATCCAGGCTACCTTTTTTCCTTCCATCCCTTTCGATCAGTTTAATGTTAACCTCGCTTTTACACCGGGAACAGGAGAACAAAAAACATACGACTACCTTACCCGTTTTGAGGATAAAATATGGGAAGTGAACGAAGACCTGAAGGAAGAATTCAATGATACCGCGAATTATATCGACTATACTTTCCTTTCGTTGGGTAATGCATTTGATGGCCGGGAAGTTGGCGCACATTCGGGTAACATTTTTGTCCTGCTTCGGAATATGGAAGGTGCACCGGTTTCGAGTTTTGAAATTGTGAACCGTGTGCGGGAAAAGATTGGCCCTGTTGATGAAGCCGAAAAATTTGTTGTGGGCGGAAGAAACACTTTCGGAACACCGGTGTCGGTGAGCTTGTTAGGGAAAAACCTCGATCAGCTCGAAAAAGCCAAGGAACTGATGATTGACAGGATGGAAACATTTGCGGAGTTACGCGATATTGTGGATAACAACGCGATTGGAAAACGTGAAATTCAGATTGACCTGAAACCAAAAGCTTATTTCATGGGCTTAAACAGGGCTGATATTGCCAACCAGGTGCGTAACGGGTTTTTTGGCGGACAGGCACAACGCCTCCAGGTTGGGAAAGACGAAGTAAGGGTTTGGGTAAGATACCCGCAAAAGGATCGGATCAACATTGGGCAGCTCGAAGAAATGAAAATTAAAACGCAAATGGGAGAATATCCGCTGAAAGAACTTGCCAGCTATGAGATCAGGCGTGGCCCGGTGAATATTTACCGTTATAACGGGCTGAAAGAAATTAGAATTGATGCCGAACTGGTTGATCCTTATGAGCCCGTGCCTCCCATTCTGGAGCGGGTAACCAATGAGATCGTTCCTGAAATCCAGGCAAATTTTGCTGGTGTTGAAGTTGACTTTCAGGGGCAAAGCCGCGACAGTCAGGAATCGATGGCCGATCTGATGTCAGCATATATCATTGCCTTTATCATAATCCTGGCACTGATTATGATGCACTTCCGGTCGGTGCTTCAGGCATTTATCATACTGCTAATGATCCCCATGGCATGGATGGGCGCAACCTGGGGCCACGGTATTGAGGGCATACCTGTTTCAATGTTGAGTGCCTGGGGTATGGTTGCGCTTTCCGGGGTCATTATCAACGATGCTATTGTTTTCCTCGCAAAATACAACAGCTTCATTAAAGAGGGTTATGCAGTTGCAAACGCCGCTTACCGCGCGGGTATAGCACGTTTCAGGCCTATCCTGCTTACAACCATTACCACAACTGTTGGATTGTATCCAATTATTCTCGAAGGCAGCTTTCAGGCGCAATTCCTCAAGCCCATGGCCGTAACCCTCGCCTATGGTGTACTATTCGGAACAGGATTTATCCTGTTACTGTTTCCGGTATTGATAATTGCTTTAAACGACTTACGCGTGTTTATGGTAAAATTCTGGCGGGTGATTGTTGGTTTTAATGATGGAACGTGGCCCAAAAAGGAAATTGAAAAGCCAACACGTGAAGAAGTTGAACCGGCATCAAAACAAATGAAAGTATCTTTGGATTAGCAGAAAAAGCATACCACCTATGAAATCTTTAACAATAAACCGAAATAAAATTTGTGTTGTCTTTTTGGCGGTTGGAATATTTTTTGGGAGCATCCTGAATCTAAAACCGGTTGCAGCCCAGGATACATTGCAACTCTCCCTTGCCGGGGCAATTGGCATTGCACTTGAAAACAACTACCAGATAAGGATAAGCGAGCAGGAGCTCAAAATTGCACAAAACAACAACACTCAGGGCGCAGCAGGAAGGTATCCGTCAATCGATTTTAACCTCTCGCAATCGAATACTTTCAACAGTTCCGAATTTTTCCTTCAGGAACCAATTCGAAACGAAGCAACTTCCTATGACCTTACACCATCGGTTGCACTCAACTGGATACTCTTTGATGGATTCCGCGTGAATATCACCAAAGAAAATCTGCAAACTATAGAGAATCTCACTGCCGGTAATGCGGCACTTATTGTTGAAAATACAATACAGAGCATCATGCTGGCCTACTACAATGTGCTGCTGCAAAGTGAAAAACTTGATGTATTCAATAAAATAAAAGAACTTTCGCGAGATCGCTACCGATACGAGGAAACCAGGAAACAGTTTGGAAGTGCTGTAACCTTTGATGTGCTCCAGGCTAAGGATGCTTACCTGAGCGACTCGGTAAATTATTTGCAACAGGAACTAAACCTGCAAAACGCAGTTCTGCTATTAAAACTCCTTATGGCATTGGATGAAGAAACCCATTTTGTGCTTACAGATGATTTCCGGGTTGATACTTTTAACTACAACATCGAAACGCTGAAACAGAGAATGCTTCGTGATAACCGTACCATCATGAATCAGTATATCAACCAGAGGATTCTGGAAAATACCACCAAACTTGCCAAAAGTGAAATATATCCTTACATCAACATGGGTGCCGGTGGAAACTATTCAACATCAACAGTGAAGAACAACGATGCTGATCCGCGAAATACATACTCCTTTGGGTATTATGTAAATTTTACGCTGGGCTTCAACATTTACAACGGAGGGGCAACAAAACGAGCTATCCAGAACGCACTTATTGAGGAAGATATCGGATTGATCACCATTTCTGAATTAAACAAAACGCTCACCAACCAACTAATAACCCAATACGACCTGTATGAGATCAGGAAAAATTTGCTTTCGGTTGCCGAAGCATCGCAGGAAAGTACCGGGTTAAACCTTCAGATTTCCGAAGAAAAATTTAAGTCAGGGGCCATCAATTCATTTAATTTCAGAGACATTCAACTAAGGTATATCAATGCTTCTGTCAGGAGGCTGGAAGCTATATACGACCTCATTGATACGGAAACCGAACTGCTGCGTTTAACCGGGGGGATAATCTCAGAAGAATAATCATACCCCGGATCGCAGGGTTTTTGTTCTATACTTCAAACCGATCTGATACACAAATACGCAACTCTCCAGACTACAACAGATTGCTATTTGTGAACAAGTTTTTATAAATACCTCTCAACCAATACCAGGTAAGAAGTTCTGATATTTATGATTTCTGTTACCCAACATCCCTTACCCCTTTATTGAACCCTGAAATAATCCTGAAGATTTCATCACTTTGCTTTTCTGAAAATACGCCATCAACCCCAAGGCTGCGATATTTGATGAATGGGGAGTCGTACAACATTTCAGGATTAATTGCTTTCTTTTCAACATTACCCGGAAACGAGGCAACTATCCTATATAGCTAATCCATGATAGGTTTGCAATAGACCAACTTCTTGTTTATAGTTCGATATTTCTATTAGTGGTATTATACGTCTTTGTACCCTGATCAATGTTAGCGTTTACCTTGTCCTTTGATGCAACGTACCGAGAAACCAAGAAATCTTTCTTCATTTTCAGAGGCCACCGTTGTTTCAGTAGTAAACAGTCTTCGGCTAACGGCCTTAGTGTCTCCGATCTTTGTAGATGTCCACCAATTGCCTTCATGTGTTAATTGGTTGAAGTTACCAGTATAAATGTAACCACCAGGCAGGGCTGTAAAGCCAAATATGTTGGTTGCGCCAGAGTTGGGGAAACTCCAATGCAGGGTTCCGGATTCTTTGAGTTTTCCGCCACCATCTACTCCGCGTTCACCGGTGAGGTTGCAGATAATGGTGGAGTCAACTATCCACTCCATGACACACCAATCGGCATCATTTGGCACACGCCACCCTTCGGGGCATATACCAGTTAAATTATCGCCGAAAATGTATGCCATCATTTCATCCCATTGGTAGAGGCCGCCATAAGTTTCGCAATTTGCAGGATCGTTATCATAGCAATACTTTTCAATGGTGCCATTATCCGTCATTTCTTCACTTCCATCAATTCGACTGCCAATATTCAGATTTTCGGCCATCCAACACCTTTCGCCAATTTGAACGATTTCATAGGTTTGGCCATCGCGGGGATCAGTGAATGAATCACCACAAACAGAAGTATTTGTGAAATTTGCTGTGATTGTAACATCATGTCCAGGCATAGTAAATGTATAGTTTTCTGTTTCACTAATTGCTGAATCTGCAATTAACCAGTTTATAAATCTCCAACCGGTATTGGTTGTAGCAGCAATAGAAATTTCTTCACCCGCTTCATATTGTCCGGCTCCACTTACTTCACCGGCACCAATTGGGTTAGTTTCGAGATTTAAATTGTATAGGACTGGAGGTGGTTTTTTATCCCTTAAACAGCGTACGCTCAACCCATCACCAGCAAAAGTGCCGGGGTTTACGGTGGGACTATACCAAGTTAACTCGCGCTTCATATAATCGTTAGCTGCCCACCAATATCCTTGGTGGTTTAAATCATCGAAATCCCCGTTGTCCAGCCGATTACCACCCGGAAGCCCTGAAAAGCCGGTAGCATTATTGCCCGATTGGTTATTGCCAACAGCACAGGTAGCTGTATCATTGCTCCAATAGGTGGAAGAAGCGAGTGATTTTGCGATATAATCAGCGTTGTCATTGCAGTTATATTCGGGTAGGCTACTTACATAGTTAGTTAATTTTGTCCACTCTTCATCAAACGGTACGTGCCATCCTTCGGGGCAGTGAGCAGCATGCGCGTTGTACAAAACACCAAAAGTTTGATAGTTTGCAGTTGCTTTGGCCTCCTCTACGCTGTAACCCTGGTAATCATAAACATAGTAATAAGGATCGACACTACCAGGCGGATTGCCTTGTGATGAAGGGCTTACCTCAGGTAAGTATGCCAGGTTCTCTGCCATCCAGCATTGCTCACCAATTTGCACGGTACTGTATTTCCGGCCATCACGGGGGTCTGTCAAAGAGTCTCCACAAACAACCACAAAATGTGCTGTAAGGGTATTATCCCAGGCAGGCATGTTAAAAGTAAAGCTTGCTGTTTCGCTAATTAACGTATCGCCATTTGTCCACTTTAAAAATTCCCAACCTGCATTGGCTGTAGCACTAATGGGAATTTCTTCACCGGCTTGATATTGCCCTGCTCCGTTTACTGTGCCCGCTTCTGTCGGGTTAACATTGAGGTTGAGATTATGTTTTGGTGTTATTACCGTGCTATCACTTACACAGCGCACACTATAACCATTTTGTCTTTCCACATTGTTATTAATTTCCAAGTCGGTTTTATCGTATTCAAATCCGGCCCACCAGGCGTTTAAATCTCCAAACCCGGTAGATGTCCACCAAAAGACTTCATCATTAATGCCTCCGAAATTAGTATAATAGGCGCGGTAACCACCGGGAAGGCCTGAAAAACCAGTGGCATTGTTAGCCGAAGGGTTATTACCTACCGTACAATCATATGTAGAAGTGTTGTTCCAGTAGGTGCTGTCAGCAAGGGCTTTTGCAATACCGGCGAAACTACCGTATTGATCCTCACAATAAAATTCGGGTTGGTTTCTCACATATAAACTTAATGCTTCCCATTCCGGTTTTGATGGCAAGTGCCATCCTTGAGGGCAGACATCCTGCATAGAAGCCGACCAATTGTACAATACGCCAAAATTTTGATAATTCTCAGATGCTTTAGCTTGTGCTACACTAGTTCCATTGTAATCATAAACATAGTATTTGGGAATTAAATCAGAACCATCAGATGGAGTATTAACTTTGGGTAAATATTTCAAATTCTCCACCATCCAGCATTGCTCGCCAATGAGCACGGTTTCGTAGGATTGGCCATCCCTGTAATCGTAAAAAGATTCTCCACAAGTAAAAGTGGATTGTTCTTCCAAAAATATTGCAGTGAGGGTATCAAACTTTGCCGGCATGTTGAAAACAAAACTTGCTGAGTCGCTAATCACTGTATCGGCATGTATCCAGTTTATAAAATACCATCCGGGGTTTGCGGTAGCCGTAAGGGTTATATCTTCGCCTTCAAAATATTTTCCTTCACCCTCCACATTCCCTGCTTCCTGTGGATCAGCGAGTACTGTTAAATTGTATTTGCACTCTCCCCAGGTTGGAACACCATTGCACAGGCGTAGGGTTTGGTTGTGCTCTCCCGGCTCAACAGAATTCCACTCTGCTCCATCCCAAAATAACAGTTCACCCGGCGTTTCGCCATCTGCAATGTTTTCTGCTTTTTGCGAATACAATGCATAAGGCACACTAAAAAATTGTGTAACGCCCATTACGGTGAAATTGCTTCCGCCATCAATATCAATAGCGGTTTCAAGGTATTTATCTCCATCGCCCCAGTTAATATCAGCAAAAGTGTTGACTACCGGTACACCGTAGCCTATAATAAGGTCAACCAGCCCAAAGGCACTGGTGGTGTCATCGTGGGTTTCCTGGTAAACCACTTCGCCATCGGGCATTCCGGTGCGAATGGTCATCTGCATTGAGATTTCCTTATTGGGCAGGATGCTTCCTTCGCTATCCCGGATTACGGTTTGGTAAATAATACCCTGCGGCTCACTTTTTGGAGAAGCTGGCATCTGCGCCAAAGTTGCTAAGGCAGAAATGATTATTGCAAAAAGTAAAGTAATTTGTTTCATTTTGTAAAAGTTTATGTTTTGGCGAAAAGTTTCTTGGTGCGCTAATCCCTTGTTCTATCTCAAAATGGAGCGGGGAGCTTGCTTAAAATGACTTTTTGTATTTTTAAAATGCTTTGCTTACAAATTTTACATAATCCATAATCAAATAAGACCCCACCCCCGATTTTGGCAAGGGCAGTGGATGGTTTTAATGTAAAATGATTTTTTTCATGCCTACAAATCCTTCATCCATCAATCTTAAAAAATAAACACCTCTTGGCAAATCACTTAAATCAACACTCACCGATTTATTTCCTGCATTAAGATTGTATTGAAAATCTTTAAGTAATCTTCCTCTGGAATCAGTAATCTGTATTTCAGGGTTTACAAGGCCTTTGTTAATGCTTACGTTAAAAATTCCATTGGAAGGATTCGGGTAAATTTCCATTGAAATGTTTGTATTTTCTATAGCTCCGGTTGGCTGCAATTTTAGGCTGCTCACTGCAGAAATACCATGAGCTGCAAAATATCCGGTGTTGGGCATTGTCAGGTCGAAATCAATTTCAAGTTCAAAAACCATGTCTGTTTTCGGACGGTAAACTTTAAAGGCAAAAGGTTCGGCTACATCAAAACCATCTTTACCCGGGGTGAGCGGATCATTGGCGAAAGCAGTGAGAGAAATGTTTTGCTGTTTATTAAGGACTTCAAGCTGTCCGGAACAAATCCCATCCATTGTAAATGCACCAATAATGTCTCCGGTTTGGATTTCCGAATTCTTAAAAATATCGGCAGGAAATGCCACAACATGAGTGGTTGCCGTATAATTGAGGGAGTTCCATGGAGTATTGTTTTTGGGTTTTTGAATTACGTTAGAATGAGTAGATGATTTTGTACACACGGGAAATGTTATTGATCCGCTTTCCAGGCATGCAACATAATAGGCTTTGCCGGGCAGCAGGTTTCCGAGTGTATTGATGTTGTAGGCCGGCCAGTAAATATTGGAACCGGCTACTTCTTTAACCATTTGCAGTCCGGTAAAACCGGAAAACAACTCTTCCACATCGGCCTCGCAGCTACTCAAAACCGGGATAAGGTTCCAACCTTGGTTGATTTCGATCTGACGGTCAAGAATTTTTGTACCTGATACAGTCAACTCACGATCGTTGGCAGCTTTTATCTGGTAACCATCCAAATAATTCCAATTGCCAATGGTATTGATATCTTCTGATGGAAAATACATTTCTCCGTAAAGGCTGGAAAGCAAAATCAGGTCGTTTTCCACAGGAAAAAAGAAAGCGTCAACATTTTTAACAACCGGGTTGATGTAAGTGGAAACACCGCTCCAGCCCATGGGGATGTTGAGGATTTGCTGAATGTAAAAACTATGGGGCTGCTGAAAACCCTGGGTGAGGACCAGATCACCATAAATGAAAGTTTCGATTACCGGTTCGCCAATGGTGTAGCTCATCATTAGGTTTTCATTTTGGTACGTGCCACCACCGGTAGCGATTACTGTTTGACCGCTGACTTGCGATAACAGAGCGGTAAATGCCAAGACAATGATGAAAGAGATAAAATATTTCATGTCAAAAATGGGGTTTAAAATATGAAAGAATCAATATTAAAAAGCTTTAGTAAGAATTCATTTAAAAAGTTAATTCAACCCTATGATAGTTTGGTTTAGCTTTTAAATGTTAAGAAGGACTTTTGTAATGGAGTTATTCCAAATTTTTTTTGATGTACATCTTATCTTAGGCTTAGTTCGCATTTAAGTTCTTACAAATAGATACCCTTTTTCACAAAAATCTGTTTGTTCGGAAATAACTTATTCTCACGGAAATAACTTATTCTCAGGTTGAAGCATTAACTTTTTTCATTCTATAGTTAGAAATAAAAAGCGTGTTTTTCACTTGAGACAAAATTAATGAACTACATTATTTAAATTTAAATAATGTGCTGCAAGCCCTTAGCTTTGTTTTGAAGCCTCCGAATATTTCCAATTGAAATGGTAAAAGGCTCAAAATACTGTTTTCGAACCCGTTTGTTTTGAAAAGATTTAGAGACAAATAATTCAAGACCCCTGTAATTTACTAAGGAATTATATACTCATACTCCCTGGATATTGGGTTATCATTGGGTGCAGCCGAAACTGATCCCTGGTGCCCCCCTGAATTGACAGGCGTACCATCATTAGTAACTTCAATTATACTATTAAAGGAATATGGTTCTAATGAAACGGGTGTAAAACTAAATTCCATTGAAACTGTATCCCCTGAACTGTAGTTACTTAAATTCAATTCCCATGGAAAATCAGTGGGCTCAGTGGTTTTCATTACCGTATTTGGTTCATAATAGGTAATTGATACATTACTAAACTCACCCTGAAGATCAAGCTTATAAAGTACATCATAACTAATTTGTGGTTCCGGCTGTGGGTCATCATCATTGTCACATCCTGAAAAAACAAACAAACTTGCGATAACAATAAAAAGTAATTGATAGGTTTTCATACGCTTATATTTTTTTTGACGCGCAAATCAAGGAAAATTATCTATAAGAATCTCTGAAATGTTGTGAAAACACTGTTAAAAATTTGTAATGTGCTTTTGGAAATGTTCCCATAAAACTTTTCCTGGCATCAATCTCAAAGTAATGAAAAAGTCCTGATTTTGTTATTGACTGAAGAGCCTCCTCTAATTCTTCCTTGCTACGCTCGGTAGATATATCAATATCAATCGAAAATCGGGGTTACTCTTGATTTCTCAGGTAGGTCAACTGCTCCACAATGGTAATGGTGTGTGAAATTCCACCATTCCAGAATGTGTTCCAGATTTTATCGATGTTGGTTTTGAGTTCTCCTGTTATCATTTGGTTATTGGTTTTGCTGTTTTATACGACAGTCTGGTTTGATGGTTAGTGGGTATTTTTCATGCAACAAATTTAACCAAATCCCATATCTGCCTGCGGAACGAGCAAGTATTTTTGAGTGGCAGATATTAAGTTCTTATAGTGTAATCAAGCGTAGCAGCCTGTCCCAACCTTCCGTGGGATTGAATGAACTTGCTATGGACAATGGGCGTTTTTGATCGTACTGCATAATCGTAGAAAATTTATGAATTTTCCGGGTTATTCTTTTTTTTGGGGTGTTGCTAAAAGGATTTTCTTAATTTTGATACATAATAGTAACCAAACCATCGAATCCTATGAGCACAACCGTCCACAGAAAACCACTGCGTTTTAATCCGGATCCAAAACGTATCATTGCCCGTTTTTTCTTTCCGGGACCCGAAAGTCGCGTACAGTCAATAATCCAACGCATAAAGGAAATGCCCGATCAGGCAGCACAACTGGTATTGAACCAGTCGCTACGCGATTTTTCTGCCCGTCACCGGAATATATCAAGGATTTATCACAAGCATTTCGAAAAGGCCCGGGATATCATGGCCGGAAGGAACGGCAACATGGATGAACTTCCGGAATATAAAAAGATGCTCATCGGTGCCTATTTCACCAATGAATATTCCATCGAATCTGCTGCATTTTTTAACCCTTCCATGGTTGAAGACCCTGATCAAACAGGTTTACAGGAAGGCCAGAAACGTGTAATCATCAGTTTCAGAGCTACCGGTGAAGGCCATATTTCATCCATTGTATTTCGGGGAGGTGTGCTCGACCAGCATAATAACCTGGAATTAAAGCCGGCCGGAAGCCTTGTAGATGAAGCTGAAGCAATCAGAAATTTTGTGTATCAAAAAGAATTTTTTTGTAATAAGCTCCACGAAATGCATACCGGCGATGACATCGTTAAGCATGTGATGGATAAACTACGCTTCGAATTTGATTATAACGAATTGCACAACGCCGTTGAGGCAACCATACGGGAAATCAACCCGGATTACCATCAAAAAAAGATGCTTCAAACCATCACATGGCTTGCCGATTCTCATTATGAAATCTCGTTTTCGCTGGATACGGCCATTTCTGAAAGGGTAATTTTTCCGATTGCTGCTGCCGAAAGTAATGGTATTGAAGATGCCCGATTCGTGAAATTCACCGATAACGACGGAAGCGTAAAATACTATTCAACCTACACGGCATACAACGGTTTTACCATCATGCCCAAGCTGGTTGAAACCAAAGATTTTTACCATTTCAATTTTATGCCCATTCACGGTGAAAATGCCCAGAATAAGGGTATGGCACTTTTCCCGAGGAAAATCAAAGGCAAATACGCCATGCTTTCACGCCTCGACGGCATCAACAACTACATCATGTTTTCTGAAGACATCAACCTGTGGGATAAGGCCATAAAAATCCAGGGTCCCAAATTCCCCTGGGAGTTTATTCAGATTGGTAACTGTGGTTCGCCCATCGAAACCGAATACGGCTGGCTGGTAATCACCCATGGTGTTGGCACCATGCGGAAATACAGCCTTGGAGCTACCCTGCTTGACCTTGACGACCCCACCAAAGTCATCGGGCAATTGAGCGAGCCCATGCTCAGTCCAAACGAAGAAGAACGCGAGGGATATGTTCCCAACGTAGTTTATTCCTGTGGTTCAATCATCCACAACGATGAACTGGTGATCCCTTATGCCATGTCGGATACATCTTCGACCTTTGCAACCATCCCCATGGATGAACTGTTCAGCAGGCTGATACCATCACAATACAAACAGGCAAAATCGGCAGCAGGCGATTCCAAAGCAAGGATACTTGTGGTTGAGGATGAGGTGATCAATCAAAAGATCATCTCCAAAATCCTGAAGGATGCAGGCTATGAAGTGGAAGTGGCACCTGACGGCATTGTAGCTTTGATGCAGATTGCCAAGGAAAAATTCGATTTGATTTTGTCGGATATTGCCATGCCCAACTTTGATGGTTATCAGTTGATTGAGTATCTTAACCAGAACAATGTGGAAATCCCGGTGGTGTTTATCTCTGGATATACCAGCGAGGAAGACGAAATCAAAGGCCTTAAACTGGGTGCGGTAGAATACATCAAAAAGCCAATCGAAAAGGATTTGTTGCTACTGAGGTTGGATAAGATTTTGAGCAGGAAATAGCTTTTTTAACCGAAGTCTATTCATCCATGACTTGCTTTTTTTAAATTGATTATTAGAAATTCATATTACCAAAGACATCATAACCTTATTTGCTTATTAACCTGTGAAACCTTGATAAAAAGGTAACAAAGTTGGCCAGGGCTACCAGAAAATTATTTTCTGCTTAGAAACTTACGACTCATATTCTGCCAAAAAATGGCAAAATATGAGTCGTAAGTTTCTTTTGCAAAATTTATAAGTTATTTAAAAACAACCAAAAAGGATGAAAACATGCAGGCATAAAATTTGGCAAAACAATCGTATAAATTTTGCCTTACAACCTGGACAAACCAAAACCGGTTACCTTCAATTTATAGTAACTTCCTTTTTGGTTTTGGCTTGTCCAGGTTGGGTTAAATGAAGGAAAGGACTTCTTCATTCAGCACTTTCCATCATCATCACAATACAATCTCAAAATTTGTGAACCGCTGTTTAGGCCGATTCTCGTATATTTGCAGGTGTATGGTTTTTATGGATTTGTTTTTTATGAGGTTAAAAAAAAGAGGTGTGATAGGTAGGAAGTTGTTTTTCCCGTTTTTACTGATCGTTTTATTATTTTCCGGCACAAACATTATTGCTGAAAACGCTGATTTATTTATTGACCTGGATGATCAAAGCAGGATTGACACCCTGATCCATCTGGCTGATGCCAGCCTTTTAAATAATTACGACACTGCTATACATTTTGCTCAAGCGGCCTATTTACTTGCAAAGAAATCCAACCACCTGAAAAGTATAGCCGCTTCCACAAAGATTATCGCAGATGCATGGTATTACAAGGATGAATTGGATCAATCCATAAAATATTATGAATTAAGCGCCGAGGCCCGCAAATCATATTTTGGCGAAACTTCTGTTCCGTATGCCGAAAGTCTCAGCGACATTGGTTATTGCTTTTATGTGTTGGGATTGTATGATAAAGCCGAAAATTATTTTCGCCAATCTATGCAGATTGCAGAAAAAAACAATGCAATGGATCTTCGCTACGATAACATGAACAACCTGGCAACACTTTATTATCACTGGGGAGAATATGGAAAAGCCATTGATACTTATCACAAAACACTGGAATACGACCAGCAACAAAATAATCTGAGAGAATTATCATCTTCTTACAACAACATTGGTAAGGTGTATTATGTGTGGGAAAAATATGACCAGGCAATTGAATATTTTACATATGCCCTTGAATTGGCTGAGCAAGTGAAAGATACCAATAGAATTGCAATTAGGTTGGGCAACATTGGCATGTTGTATTACAAGCTTAACGAATACGAAAAGGCCATGGATTACCTGAATCAGGCCATCGAATTAAGTGCACTACAAGGAAATAGACGAAAAGTAGCTGTGAGAAAAAATGAACTGGGTAAAATATTAACCTCTCAGGAAAGATATACTGAAGCTTTGGAGTATTTGTACAGTGCCTACATTACTTTTAGAGAAATCGGTGCTTTGGAGTCTGTTTCTATTTCGCTTATCGACCTCGGAAATCTTTCGATGGCTATGGGCAAACCGAAAGACGCTGAAGAGTATTATAACGATGCGCTCAACAATGCTACAAAAACAAAAACACTCCAAATCCTCATGAGTGCTTCTATGGGACTTTCCGAGCTTTATGAAAAACAGGGGGATTTTGAACGTTCACTTGAATATTTCAAACAGTACAGCGAATACAACAAACAGATTTTCAGTCTTGAAAATGACAAACGTATCTCAGCTTTTGAGGTAAAATATGAAACCGAAAAAAAGGAAATTGAAAACCAATTGCTGAAAAGCGAGAATGAAATCAAGACGCGTAACCAGGTGTATCTAATCATTGCCCTGTCAGGATTGTTTCTTCTTTTGCTAATGTTGACCTACTATTTGAGGCTTCGTAATAAAAATCATAACCAGCAAAAGAAACTTGCAACCCTTGAACTGGAAAAAAAAGAAAGAGAAAAGCAACATCTGGAAGACAAGGTGTTTGCAGAAAAGCAGATTAACCGATTGCAAAAGGAGAAACACAAAAACGAATTGGAGCACAAAAACAATCAGTTGGCCAATTCAACGCTTAGTCTGGTGAATAAAAACGAGGTTCTTACAGATATCAAAGCTAACATTAAAAAGGTGACAGATTCAGGTGAAGGGATTGAGGAAATCATCAGCATGATCAACCAAAATGTTGACCTCAATGCCGACTGGAAAAAATTCAGAATGGATTTCGATGCTGCCCATCCCGGCTTTTTCGACCGGCTGCATTCAAAGTATCCTGATTTATCAGAGACCCATGAAAAGCTATGTGCCTATCTGCGTATCAACCTAACTTCCAAATCTATCGCCGAGTTGTTGCATGTTTCAGTAGCGGCTGTCAACAAAAACCGACAACGCCTTCGAAAAAAACTCAACCTTGAAGCAGAAGCAGATTTGGGTGAATTTTTGAAAGAGATTTAAATTTTAAGGTTAACTGCAAATCCGCTGGCAGATTTCAGAACTCATGACCTGATACAGATTGATAAGTAGTTACGGAGCATGTTAAGTAAAATATGCTGATGTAGTTTTTAGATTTCTCCATCCAAAACTCCACTTCGTTGCGTTTTGTCAGTCGAAATGACATTGATACGTGCTTGTATGGCAAGGCATGGGACGGCGCTTCGCGCCGTCCCATGCCTTGCTCGATTAATTTCATAAAATATGTCATTTCGACTGAGCGAAGCGATGGAGAAATCTAATAATTTCGACAAACACTTTTACACTAAGTCAAGAGTTCTGAATTTACAATTAGTGTCGGTCTATGAAATCTCCCGAAACTTCATGATAAATAAATGAGTTCAGTCAAAAAAGTAAGATTTTCGATCAAATCAAGGCAAAAGTTATTTTTAATACCGCAGTTAACCCCTGTTAATGAGGATTTAAAAATAACTTTTAACGCCGAGTTGGGCGAAAAGATGCTTTTTAGACCGGACTCATAAATAATCCCAAACCTGCTTACCAGTAGCAGGTTTCAAATTACAATTCCCTCTCCGTCCTACCATTTGTCCTACCCATATCCTACGCTTTGTCCTATCTGATTATTTGTGTAAAAGCCCTGCCTGGCCTTACTTTGCCATCATCAATTTTCAAACCATGCAACACGCAAAAATCATTTTAAAAGGAGATTACAAAAACACAGGTTTTGGCTTCTCGTGTATGCAACAGGCATTGCATTTAAATATCAACGGAACGTTCACATACCTTCATCCAAACACAGTAGAAATTATAGCCTGCGGCAACAATAACGAACTAAAGAATTATTACAAGTGGTGTTTAAAACAGCCCCTGACCCAATCCGGTGAAATCGAATTATATAATAATCAAAGTAGCATCTTTTCTGAATTTGAAATTATTAATCAACTATAAAAAATATAGAAAATGAGAAATTTAAAAATTAATGCGGTCTTTTTATTTGTGTTGTTATCAAACTGTTTACAGGCGCAGGTTCCGCAAACCATGAATTTTCAGGGCGTTTTAAAAGATGCCGATGGATTACCTGTTAACGACACCAAGTTCATCGAGTTCAGGGTATATCAAAATGAAACAGGTGGAACCGCCATCTGGGCAGAACAACACCTGAATGTAGAAATAACGGAAGGCTTATTTTCGGTAACACTGGGAGAGACCAATCCCTTTCCCGGAACATTTTATAATTCGTTAGGCCAACCCTACCTAACTTTTGTGGTGGGAGGCGAGGAGATGAGCCCGCGGCAACAGTTCAATACAGTACCCTATGCTTTTTGGTCGTCTAATTCATACGAAGCCCAATTTGCTGATGAAGCGAGCATGGCTTTCTGGGCAGTAGATTCCGACAAGCTGGACGGTAAAAGCAGCGAGGACTTTGTGGAGCAGGATGCTTCCGGTAACGCTACCATAACCGGCACCATGAGTGCCAATACCTTTGAAGGCAATGGCTCAGCACTCACCAACCTGCCTCCCACACCCGACAGCGACTGGTCAGAAACCGGGAATTATGTTTACAACCTTTACGACAGCATAGGAATTGGTACTTCCATTCCCGGAGCACCTTTAGATGTTCATGGCCATATTTATCAATCCGGCATCGGATGCTCGGTTTTCCTCGGATATGAAACCGGGTTAAATGATGACCTCTCCAACAACCGCAATGTGTTTATTGGCTATCAAACAGCTAAAGCCAACACCAGCGGGTATTGGAACAATATCATCGGAACCCAATCTTTCATCAAAAATGAAACAGGAAGAGATAACAATGCCATGGGGTATCGCGCACTTTACAATAATGATGAGGGCGGTTATAATACAGCTATTGGAAGCTCTGCTCTTTACTCTACTGCCAGCGGTAGCTATAACTTAGGTTTAGGCTATTATGCAGCATACAATAATGTTACCGGAGAAAACAATATAGCCATTGGCACCAGAGCTATGTATAATAATACCGCCGGAAGTCAAAACATTGCCATTGGAAGATACAGCTCTTATAGTGCATCATCAAGCTATAATTCCACCATTGCCATCGGTGATTCAGCTTTGTATGATCATGGTGCCAGCTCTGAAGGGAGCATCGCTATCGGACAAAATGCTGCCAGGCAAGGCGCTTATCGAGCTACAGTTATCGGCTATAATGCTTTGATTCAAAACACCACAGGTAACAATTTAACTGCAGTTGGATGGATGGCATTGAGGAACAACACTACAGGTGATTTAAATACCGCCATAGGATGTGGATCAATGGATGCAAACACTATTGGTCAAAGAAATACGGCAACGGGTAATGGAAGCCTCGGCTCTAATATTGATGGAGGTTTTAATGCTGCATTCGGCACGTATTGCCTGAGTTACAATGTTTCAGGTAACGACAATAGCGCTTTCGGCGACTATACTTTGTTTAATGCCACAGCGAGCAGAAACAGTGCATTTGGTTCATCCTCCTCAGCTTTTATTACAACCGGGAGTTACAATAGCTCTTTAGGGGTATCCTCGCTTAGTGGGAATACTGAAGGAGAATACAACACAGCAGTTGGATACAGGGCATACTTTTCAAACTATCCAATAAATACCACCTACGACAATTCAACAGCTATTGGTCATTATGCACCCATATCATATTCAAACCAGGTGCGCATAGGTAATTCATCCGTTACCAGCATCGGGGGTTACACTTCCTGGTCCAACTTATCCGATGGCCGCTTTAAGCAAAATGTAAAGGAAAATGTTCCGGGACTGAATTTTATTTTAGAACTGAGGCCGGTTACTTACCATTTGGATGTTAACAAACTTAAGGACTTCCAACATATTCCGGATTCTGTACAAAACGATACAAAGCTTAAAAAATACGCCGATGAAAAGGCTGCCATTCAATACACCGGCTTTATCGCTCAGGAAGTGGAGGAAGTAGCTAACCGACTTGGATTTGATTTCAGCGGTGTGGACAAGCCACAGAACGAGGAGAGTCATTACAGCCTGCGTTATGCTGAGTTTGTGGTGCCGCTGGTTCAGGCAATACAGGAGCAGCAAGCCATCATCGATCAGCAAAATGAGCTGATCCAGCAACTTTCCGGTAGAATTGAAAAACTGGAACAAAAACAATAAGAGTTATGAAAAGGATATTTATCTTATTTAGTTTCTGCCTGGGATTTTTGCAGATCCATGCCCAATACACCTGGGATAGAAGCCAGGTTGGGACTATAGGGAGTCAGCAGCAAAACAGCGCATACCAGGTTACTACAGCAGTAAATGCTTATGACGGTGCCAACTTTCAAAACAGTGCTTACAATGGAAATTCAGGCTTTCTTCATCCCGACCTCCATACACTGCCTCCGGTCATCCATTCCATCACTGATGTGCCAAACGATCAGGGGAAACAGGTGCAGGTAGTCTGGAACAAATCAGATTATGATGAAAGCTATTCTCCCAACCGGTTTTACTCTCTCTGGCGACAGGATGAAACAGATGGGATTTTAAGTGAGATAGTATTAAATCCCTACGAGGTGATACAATCTCAAAGTAGTTCTTTGAAAGAATTCTTCTGTTTGTTGGACGGGGAAGTGTGGACATACATCGACACCATTCCGGCATTGAATTACAGCCAGTATAGTTCCGTGGCACCTACGCTCTTCGACTCAGTGGCCGGAACTACTGGTTTTTCTAACTTTAAAGTAGTCTTTCATGACCTCTTTGCATATTATGAATCACAAGCCGATTCAGGCTACTCGGTGGATAACCTTGCCCCCCAAACACCGAATGATTTTATGGGCTTTGCAATGAACGAGCAACTCCATTTCAACTGGTCGGAGCCTATGGATGAAGACTTTCAGTATTTTGCAGCATATAAATCAGACCCATCGGGAGAATTCCCTGAACTACCGTTCCAAACAACCATCACCAATGGAATATCAAATGGTATAAATGTGGATGACCATGATTATATGGTTACCGCATTCGACTTTAATGGCAATGAAAGTAATGCATCAGAAGTCATTTCCGCCCAAAGTATTCAATTAATCACCGGTTGGGAAGGAATTTCCACTTATATTGCACCGTCCTACCCTGAAGTTGAAAGCATGTTTAATGTTTTATCAGATGAGTTGATCCTGCTTCAAAACATGACAGGTATTTACTGGCCTGCCCAGAATATTAATACGCTCGGTAACTGGGATGATAATTCAGGATATTACCTCAAAACAAATGCTGAATCAACACTTGCGGTTATAGGCCCTAAAGTTTCTGAAACCGCACTGCAAATATCTGAGGGGTGGAATCTTATCCCGGTACTATCAACTTGCCAAACAGATGTGGCAGGATTATTTGAAGGACAAGATGCAATCATTGTTAAAGAAGTTGCCGGCACTAATCTCTACTGGCCTGAAATGAACATTAATACACTCGGTTATTTACAGCCCGGCAAAGCCTATTTTGTGCTAATGCAAACCGCAGGTGAAATTAGCTTCCCGGAATGCATATCTGAAATGAAGTTTATACCAGAAAAATCCTCTGAAACTTCAGTTTTGCTTAAAGCATATAATGTGGTGACAACACCCAACTCGCATATTATCGCTTTCGATGCCTCCGTGATTATCGATTTTGAAGATTTAGAAAGTTGGGTAATCACAGCCTGCGATGCCGATGGCCATTGTTTTGGTGCAGGATATCCGGCTGATAATTCTATTTCAATTTTCGGAGATGATCCCACCACCATAGAGAAGGATGGCTTTAAGGAAAACGAGCTTTTGCAGATAATAGTTGTCAATGCAAAAACAGGTGACAGGTATTCCTGTGAAGTGGATTATGATTTCAGATATCCAAATCATGATGGTTTATTTGAGAAAAATGGATTGTCCGTTATTTCAAATCTTAAGCTCAGCTCGCAGATTATTGATGAATTTCATCTTTCATCAATATCAATCTATCCAAATCCGGCAAATGATGAAGTAACTATCCAATCCGGCTTTGAGGGAGATTTGAATATTGAAATCATCGATCAACTTGGGAATGTTTTGATTTCAAAGCAAATAGCCACAACAAATCAAAAATTGGATGTTTCAACATTTGCGCCCGGAGTGTACTTGATAACTTTGAAAACTAAGGATAGAATGGAAATCAGAAAGTTGGTTGTTAGATAAAGATATAATGTAAAGTTAAATATATGTTGACGATTGAATTCCGAAACTTCGGAATCGGACGATTCAAGACCTCAGACTTTCAATCATCCTCAGGGCATCGGATAGTCAGTAATAAACATACTTGACTTTAGTTTTTCATTCAATAGGCATTTGCAGTTATTGATGATCTAACAGCCACGCATTTTTTGTAATTATTTGGCAGCACATCAGCTCTATATTTTTGCGCTCTGCTATTCCTGTTGTCTTTACTTTTTCCCCTCAAGGTAGGGTTTGGCAATCAACCAGGAAAGCAAAAATGCAATGGTGCTTTCTGCGCCCTGGTTACGGTTAACATCCAACTCTTCGAGGCCATCGTTGCAACCTTTGGTCTGTGAGTCGTACAAGGGCAGGTTATGATCATTTTTACCAAGAAACCATTGAAAACAAATTTCCAGTTTTTCTTTTAGCTCCGGCCTGCCGGTAGCTCTGTAAGCACAGTCGTACATTATTACCATGGCCATGGCATCTACTGGCTGTTGGGCATATTCGCTCATGCAGTGATTGGCCAGCCACCATTCTTTATTCCCAACCAGGGTAAGCTGCTCTTCAAACAAGCAATTTGTTTCCAAAAATTTCATGGAAGCTTCGGCCACATCGAGGTAAACAGGATTTTCGGTGAAGCTGTAAGCCGTGAACAGCGAGGCCGGCAGCAATCCATTATCATAGGTCATGGCAGATTCGAACCAGTGCCAGTTATCTTGTTTGTAAGCGTTGAATTTTTCAACCAGTTTATCAGCCAATTCCGAAATGATCCGGATATATTTTTCCTGATCGGGAAAACGCCTGATGTAATGATACAATCCAAAAATGGAATTTGCATAGCCGCGGGCATATCTCAACTTTGAGAATTTTGTGCATGACTTCACAAAAAGATCAAGCCCAACCTGAAACATCGAATCGCATGGGGCCAGCCTGATAAGCAGCCCCAAAGCCCAAACTGCCCTGCCAAAAGCATCATCCGAACCATCTTCTTCCACCAAGTTTCGCCAATAAGTAAGATAATTCTTAAATGAACCATCGTCATTTTGCAGGTAAAGAATATAAGCGAGATATTTGTTGATCAACCGGTAATACTTTTTATCACCACTGCGATCATAGGCAATCAGGCAAACCATCAAAGCCCGGGCATTATCATCAAGACAGTAGCCGGTTTTATAATCAGCCACACAGCCGTTTGCGTGCTGAATAATGCCTGTATCATCGGTTAAATTTTGCAAATGACTTATATCAAAGTCAGGAATTATTATATCAAATTCGCGGAGCGGATGAATGGGTTTTTGAAAATCCTCTATTGCATTTTGGAATGTAGAAATATATTCAAAGCCAATGCGCGGCCAGGCAATTTTCAATCCATAGGCATAAGCCCGTTTTTGGAGTTTTTCCATTTCATCAGGGTGGTCGAGCAGTTCCAAAACAATCTGCGCAAGTTCATCGTGGTCTTCAAAATTAAAAAGCCGTCCTCTGCCCTCAGCGAGCAGTTCCTCAGCGTGCCAGTAGGGTGTGGAAATTACCGCCGAACCCCCGCCAACTGCATAACACAGGGTTCCACTGGTAATTTGTGCCTTGTTAAGGTATGGGGTTACATACATATCAGCGGCCAGCAAATAATTACTTAGTTCTTCTTCAGAAACATATTTATTTAAAAACTCAACGTTGTTTTCGATCCCCAGGTCTTTGGTAAGTTTCTCAAGGTATTCGCGATATTCCTCTCCGGCATATTTAACCACATGCGGATGGGTTTTCCCGAGCACCACATAAAGTGCTTCAGGATGTTGCTTTACAATATCAGGCATAGCTTTTATAACCGTTTCGATACCCTTGCTTCTTCCTATAAGCCCAAAGGTTAGCAAAACATTCCTGTTCTTCCAGCTATTGGGCCGTACTACCTTTGATTTATCTATGCTGCCAAAGTCGGGAACGCCATGTTCAATCTTTACGATTTTTGATTTTGGAACATCAAAAACTTCCATCAAAAAAGGAATTGCAATACCATTCATGATGACAATTTTTTCGGAATACTCCGCGATTTTTTTGAGCACTTCGCGTTGGTGAAATGTTGGATTTTGAAGTACTGTGTGGAAAGTAGAAACAATGGGAACCTTCAGCCTTCTTAATAGAGATAATACCAGCAGGCCGCTGTTTCCGCCAAAAATCCCGTATTCATGCTGAAACAGACAAATATCTGCATCCGAATTATTGATGTAATCAGCAGCACTAATGTAATCTCCTGTCCTTTTATCACTAATTTTGAACTTTACCCGTTCGGGATAATCATAACCTTCGTCCTGATCATTCATCGCAATGATCTCTATTTCGAGCTGCATTTCATGATCAGAAGCTGCCCTGATAATTGAATTCACAAGGTTTTCGGTAAAAGTTGCTATCCCACATTTCCTTGGAGGGAAGTTTCCTACACAGATTATTTTCATAGCTTGGTGGCTTTATAATTATTAAAAATATGGGTGGGATAAAAGAGCCCAATATTTTGATGTTCCCAAAACAGATGCAAGATAGTAATTATGTAGCTATAAAAAATAGACCTCCCGGAATAACAACAATTTAAAATGATTCAACATAAAACAGCATTTAAGACTTTTTATTAACATAGCCCAAAATCAAGCCGCAAAAATCACCAGATTTGTACAAAATATTTAAGCTTATGATAAACATCACATCAAATTTTGATAGCGGAAACATTGAGGTTGTAAAAACCACAGACCCGGGAAACATAGAACTAAACATTAGAAAAGACACCAACGCCGACACCTTCCAGTGGTTTTATTTCAGGGTAACGGGAGCCGAAGGCACCTCCCTAAGCATGAAAATCCTGAATGCAGGAAAAGTGAGCTATCCCGAGGGTTTTGAAGATTACATGGTGAGGGCATCTTATGACAAACTTGAATGGTTTATGGTACCCACCAAATTTGATGGCAACGTTTTAACCATCGATCATCAGCCTCAGCACAATGCTGTTTTCTATTCCTATTTTGCGCCATACAGCTATGAGCGGCACCTGGAATTTATTCACAACATCCAGTTCTCGCCACTTGTGAACTACGAAAGCATTGGGCAAACTGTTGAAGGCCGTGAAATAGATATGCTGACCATTGGCGATGAACGGGACGATGCTTTGAAAATCTGGGTAATTGCACGCCAACACCCGGGTGAAACACAACCCTCCTTTTTTATGGAAGCCTTCATCAGCCGGCTGGCCGAAATTGACGATCCCGTTTCAAGGACACTGCTCAACAAGGCCGTTTTTTATGTGATACCCTTCATCAATCCCGATGGGGCGATTGCCGGCAACCTGCGCGCCAATGCAATGGGCATGAACCTAAACCGCGAATGGGGAAATCCTGATCCTGAAAAAGCACCGGAGGTATTCCACATTGTACGAAAGATGGAGGAAAAAGGCGTTGACCTCAATCTCGATATCCATGCCGACGAAGGACTGCCCTACAATTTTATATCTTCCATTGAGGGAATTCCATCTTATGATGAACATCTGAAATTTCTGCTGAATAAATTCAAAAATACCTGGGCAGAAATAAGTCCTGATTTTCAAACCAAACACGGATACCCGATCAATGAGCCGGGCACTGCCAACCTGAATATTTGCTCCAAGGCTATTGGGGAAAAATATAAATGCCTTTCGATGACCATTGAGATGCCTTTTAAGGACAATGCTGATTTACCGGATCCTGTTTATGGCTGGTCGCCTGAGCGTTGTGAAAACTTAGGCCAATCGATGATTGATGTTATTTACAGGATAATTGATGATTTGAGAAGATAAGTCCAAACACCCATAAAAAAAAGCCACCTTGATTCAGGATGGCTTTTTTTATTTTACCATTGTATTATTATTTATCTCCGCACTGTGCTTTATCCTTGGGTGAGCAGGACTTTGAACTCTTGCAGCCCCCGCAGCCTGATTTTATCGCTTTGTTTGCGGTGGTTTTCAGTAATTCAACATCAGGGAGCTCGGTAAATTTTCCGGTAACCTGCCCTGATTTATTAATAACGATCATCATGGGAACTTCCTCCCCACGATAACCAATGCGTGAAAGGAAACTTTTTTCATGCTCATCATCTGCATCAACACGGATAATTTCCGGTTCGGGAATGATCGATTTTGAAGCAGAGGCAATGGTTGTTTCCAAATGTGCGGTGTTTTCAACAGTTGAAGAGGAGATCAGTATCAAAGTTGACTTTCTGCCATTCCTGGCTTCAAGTGCCTGGTTATAGCATGGGCTTGGCAGGTAGTTGGCCAGTTTTTCCGCAGTAATCTGCGCCGGCATAGCACCACCGGTTACGTTTCCGGCAGGAGCCAGAATGAGTACAAATGGAATCGGAAAGCGATTCATATTGTATCTTTCAACGATGGTTTTGTTTTCTTCCACACTTTTATCAACTACAGCAACCATGGTGTTTTTTCCTAATGCCGCAGTAGCCTCAGCGAGTTCCACAGCCTGACCTAAATTTTTTGTATTATCATTGGTGATAACCAAAATGGTGTTTACACCTGCACCGGCTGCCGCCTCCAATTCGGCGGGAAAATTTGAATTAAGTGTTTTTACATTGCCATCATCCGAAGCAGTGGCAAAGGTTGTTATTCCAAAAATAAGAAGCAGAGAGCCTAAAATTTGTGATGATTTCAATGTGGCATAATTTTCCGGCAAAGGTATCATATTTTGTAATCGTGATCGCATCCCGGTCATTGAGAGCACTTCTCTAAATCATTGTTTGGAGCATCTGCACCTATTTTCTGCTTTTTTCATTTTCCAGGATGAATTTTTCTTTTACATAATTCATGATAAAAAACATTTCCCTGGCAATTTGTCGGCATCGCTCGTCATAGGTTTTTTCTTCGGAAGCGGTATTGTCGGAATAGCGCGGATCGTCGTAGGGCAGGGAGAATCTTTCGTCGGCACCGTCAACTGTGGGGCAGGTTTTGTCGGCATCGGAACAAACCATTACAGCAAAAAAATCGTGATGCGGGTTCATGCCGTCATCATATTTTTTTGAGAAAAGTTGCATGGAATGATAACGCTTGCCCATGGTTAAAATGTAGGAAGGATTATCCGGGTTCATTTTGTTATCATAAATATCAAAACCCGCCCTTTCGAGTGCAGCTACCGCCCGCTTGTTGAATGCAGTGGCTTCGGTGCCGCCAGAAGCGGTTACAATATTGGTAACTCCATAATAATATCCGGCAGCCTGCATCCACACCTGCGACATCTGGCTACGCCTTGAGTTGTGCGTGCAAACAAACAAGGGACGAACCGTTGTGGCCGGCGTCCAGATGCTGAACATATAATTGCCGATTTCTTTTAGTTTTTCCTGCCGATCTTCAGGAATCTGATCAAATTCATCCGGAAGCGTGTTTACGTAATTCTGCAGATCCTTGTAAAACTTTTGACCAAATATGTTGCCCGAATTCAGGAAAACCAACACGACTATTAATAAGGCAGGCACTATCTTCTTGTACATTTTTATCAATTTTAAAATGGTGAACACTGTTAGCAAATTAAGCTATTAAAAGATGAATCAGCATTAAGGTATTGTTACCAATTTGTTAAGAAAATACAATTCCAGCCAATCTCCAGCCCGTGAATGGTTTTAGCGCATCCTGCAAAGGTTTGAATAGACAGACTACGGCCAGGGAGGAATTCATGGGGTCAATTCCCGGATATCTGTTCAACGCGAAAGGTTTCCAGCACTTCACCATCTCTGAGGTTTATGGTGATATTTCCATATTCTGCCGCCTGGGGGCTGTGGGTAACCATGATGATGGTAATGGCCTCCTGTCGGTTTACGTGTTGCAACATTTCAAGAATTTCTATGGCCAGCGCGGGGTCGAGGTTGCCGGTAGGTTCGTCGGCAAATATTATCGCCGGCTTGTTTACGATTGCCCTGGCAATGGCCACGCGCTGCTGCTGGCCTGCCGATAGTTCGCGCGGGAAATGATTCATCCGGTTGTCCAGCCCCACAGTTTTCAATGCGCTTGTTGCCAGGCCAATTTGCTCCTTGTTTGAGTGCCCGTTCAAAATCAACGGGAACAGCGTGTTTTGCAGGGCTGACATGTAAGGCACCAGCGAGAAGTTTTGCATGATGAAGCCTACATTCTCCTGTCTGTATTGTGACATTTCACGATCGCTGAACCCGGTAATTTCTTTTTCGAAGAAATGTATTGAACCACTTGTGGGTTTTATAAGCCCCGAAAGCGCCAAAAGCAAGGTTGTTTTTCCTGATCCCGACGAACCGGTAATGGTAACAAAGTCCCCTTTATTTATTGCAAGGGAAATGTCTTTTAATGCGTTTACCGGCCCATCGCGATGCTGATATAATTTAGAAAGTTTTTCTGTTTTGAGTATTGGGATCATACATCCTGCATATTTGAAAAAGGTTCGAATTTGGTGGCAAGATAAGCCGGGATGAGTGCTCCCGCAATACTGATCAAAACCGAAATAAGCGTTGCCCAAAATAATAGTACGGGAATGGGGCTGATGTTAATGCCGGCAATCAACGGGCCGATAAACCACGCAATAAGGGCACCGGCAAAGTAGCCGATAATGCCACCGGTTAAACCCATAATGATACTTTTATAGAGCAATGATTTATAAATTGCTGTTCGTGGAAACCCGATCATGCGCATGATGCCGATCTCTTTTTTTCGCTCATTCACATTTGCCCAGGTATAATTACCAATGGAAACACCGCCTATTAGTACGATGATAATGAGCATTACGGTAGAAATCCTGCTCATGAGCTGATTGGTTTTCACCTGTGTTGAAACAATCTGGCCAATGGTGGTGATTTGTGTGTCGGGCAGTATATTCCGCAGTTTGCCCAGCAGGCCATCTGAAATGGCATTGCAGCAGCCCATAATTTCGATGGCGCTCACCTGGCCGGGAGTCCCGAGAATGTCCTGCGCGGTTTGCAAATGCACAAATACGCGGTCATCGTCCACGGTTCCAGTTTCGGAAAGCACTTTGCCTACTTTCAATTCGTGCGACTGGATGCGAATGGTGCTGCCTTCGCTAAGGTTTAAGCTTTTTGCTGCTGACGCGCCTACGAGGCAATCGGTAAGCTTTAGCGAGTCGATGGCTTTTCGCTGAAGCCTTTCATCCTCATATCCATGCGATATTCCTGTGGTATGGTGGGTGCATCAATATCAGCAGCATAATAATTGTCGATGGATGCGCTTTGCGGCAGCACAAGAATATTTGCGCCCAGGTTATCGAGATTTATGGCAACTGCGGTTTCCGAAACAAGCGATATACTTCGGATGGCTACAATTACGCTAATGCCCAAAACGATGGCCAGCATTCCGGAGAGAAGTTGCGATTTTCGCTGCCCCAGCTCCAGCCAAACAAGTTTAAATAGATTCATATCGAGTTTTAATGGTTTTATTTACATCCTTTTGAACTGCCTCCCGGGCAGCACCCGCCGGATTTCACAACCCGCTTGGCCGTAGCCACAAGATTATCAGCATTTACATCACCTGTGAATGATCCGGTTACCTGCCCCTGGCTGTTGATCACATAAGTTTGCGGTTCCATGATATTGGTTTTGATTTTTAATGAGGCAAGAAAAGCCTTTTCCTTCGGGTCATCCAAATCAACCTGAATGATTTTCGCATTTTGCGCCATCTCGATACATGCCTGCTGGCAGGTGTTCACGATATCACTTTTCGTTTCCATATCATCGCTGCTTACCACCAAAAATGCACTTTTCCCTTTGCTTAGGGTTTCCATTACCTGCTGCTTTTTTGGCGATGGAATAGCGGCGGCAAGTTTTTCAGATGATGTCTGACTATAAAGTTGCCCACCGGCCAGCATACCATTTTCGGCATATACAAGAAATAATGGAACAGGCGCGGTATTGATGCGGAGTTGCTGCACCAGCTCACTGTTGGAAGCATCGCTGCGGTTTAATTCCAGCACCAATGAATTATCGACTTTTGACTGGGCCTGGCCGGCCATTTGCATGGCATTGCTGTAGTTTGCATCGCCATCTTCGGTAACTACCAAAAACACTGCCTGATGGTTTTCTTTGGCTTGCTGCAACTGGTGTGTTAATTGGCCATAAACTGCTGATTGGCTAAAAATAGCGGCCAAAATAATGATGAATAACGTTCTTTTGTTCATAGTTTTAAATTTTTATTATTGAACTGAATTGTTTAACATTCACATATAAAATTGCTCATGGCTTCACCAAAAAAGGTATTGATCATATTTTTCAAATCAGCCATTACTTCCATATCTAAGCAATAATGAATTTTTAGCCCGTCGATGGTACCTTTAATAATGCCTGCATCTTTTAAAAACCTCAGGTGCTGCGATGTGGTTGTACGGCTTATGGGCAAATACCCGGAAATGTCGCCGGTTTTTATTACTTTCTTTTCGGCCAGCAGGTTGATGATTGCGATTCTTGCCGGATGCGCAAGGACTCTTCCGGCAAGTGCCAATTGCTGTTCCTGAAAGGTAAATTCTTCGGTTTTGTTGTTTGTCATTTGTTTTATGTTTAATGTCGCAAACATACGTCATTGTAATTTCACAAAAAAAAATATTTTGATTTTTTTCGGTTGATCGGTTCAATTTATATGGAATCTAAATTGGGTTTTGGGATATTGGCTGAGGTAAAATATGGCTTTTGCAGTAATCCGGAAAATGCTTGCCCGGAGCCGGGCAAGCCTTGGTATAAAATATTTGACGTTTCGATGTCCAACGGACGATCGAAAGTCGCACCCCTCTCTGACCTTGAAGCGTCCGATTCCGATAGCTATCGGACCTTCAAGCGTCAACCGAAGTCGGGCAAACCTTATTTTCCAAAACCAAACCTTAGTAGAAAAGT
>CAYNDN010000006.1:0-8314 GCA_964395075.1 uncultured Lentimicrobiaceae bacterium
TGATATCACTTTAAATTATGATGGTGAAAATGCAAGTGCCGTTGGTTTAACAAACGGCGGTACATTTGAATTTGGAGCAAAATTCCCAACCGACATGACTAGTCCATATATAACTATGGATATTTTTGAAGTACAGGTATGGATCAACGATTTTGTAACAAATTCAGTAATTCGTGTTTATGGTCATGGTTTCGATGGCACCCCCGGTGCACTGCTTGCCGAACAGGAATTTACTTCATTAATTGGCTGGAACAACGTTTTACTTGATGTTCCTGTAACAATTACTGGTGGTGATGTTTGGGTTTCATGTGAAGTTACCCACGATGCAGGTTTATTCCCTGCAGGAAATGATGCTGGACCACATACAACCAATGGCGACTGGTTTAAAGGCGGTGCTTCATGGGTACCCATGCACGTTGCAAATCCTGATCTGGATGCTAACTGGAATATCCGCGCAATTGCAACAGGCGACCCAATGGACGGATGGATCATGCTTGATCCTGCTTCTGGCGAGTTGAACGGTGGTGATTCAGAAGATGTAACTGTTACTTTTGATGCCTCTGAGCTTTCAGCAGGTACATACAATGCCAACATCATGGTGAACAGCAACGACCCCATTACCCCAACAGCAATGGTCCCTGTAACATTAACAGTAACCGGATCAGGAAACCTGCTGCCCCCTGAAAACCTCATGGGAGAAGTTGTTGGAAATGATGCAGAGCTTACATGGACTGCTCCTGGTGCTTTTGATCCACAATGGATCACCTACTCAGGCGAAGAAATTACAAACTCAATTGGTACCAATGCTGCTGCTAATTTTGATGTAGCTGCCCGTTGGGAACCTGCAGACCTGGAAGCCTTTGACAATGGTGCAGTAACCAAAATCAATTTTGTTCCCGGTGAACCTGGTGACATTTGCACATACACCTTAAAAGTATGGCAAGGAAGCGGAAACCCGACATTGATTTATTCACAGGTATTGACCGACATTGTTCCTGACGTTTGGAATGAAGTAACACTGGATACTCCGGTGGCATTTGATAACTCGCAGGAATTATGGATTGGATTTGGTAATAATACCACTGCCGGTTTTCCTGCCGGATGTGATGATGGCCCACAGGTTGAAGGTTATGGTAACATGATGTTCTGGGAAGGTGCCTGGGTTACATTATCCTCCCTCAATCCTGACCTTACTTTTAACTGGGCTGTTCAGGGTTATATCGAAATGGCCGGTAAAACAGTTGAGCTCCCTCAGGTTGTGGAAACACCCACTGTTATGAACGAAGGCACACTGGCATTAAATCCTGTTCAAATGGATCCTCCGGCAATATTTGTTCCTGAAAGCACCAAAGCTTTACAGGGTTATAATGTTTACAGAAATGATGCTCAGATCAATCCCAGCCTGGTTACTGAAACCATGTACACAGATGTAGCTCCCGGATCAGGTGAATTCAGTTATTATGTAACAGCTGTTTATGACGAAGGCGAATCAGGAGCTTCTAATGTTGTTACACTCAATTTTGGTGGTGGTAGCGCTACAGTGGTTGCTGAACTCGACTACGAAGATGTTCCTGACTGGTCGCTTACATTTGATCCATGGACAAGCGTTGATATCGACTTGCAAACCACTTACGGATTTACAGGAATTACCTTCCCGAACAGTGGTTCTGCAATGGCCTATCTCGCATTTAACCCAGCAACTACAGATCCTCCAATGAGCGACGATCCTGAAATTCAGCCTCATGCCGGCGAACGTTTTGGTGCTGTTATGGCTTCAGTTCCCGGTGCTACCGGAAACGACGACTGGATCATCTCTCCACAAATTGCACTTGGTACACAATCAGAGCTCAATTTCTGGGCTAAGTCATACACCGATCAATATGGTCTTGAGAGATTTAATGTTGGTGTTTCTACAACAGGTATGGACCCTGATGATTTCACAATAATTTCAGGCTCACCTTATGAAGAAGCCCCTACAACCTGGACTGAATATAATTATGATCTTTCAGATTACGATGGAGAAATGATTTACGTGGGTATTCAATGTGTGTCTTATGATGCATTTGTTTTCATGACTGATGACATTACAGTTTCTACTGTGCCTTCATCAATTGAGGAAGGTGCCGCAAAAGCACAATTCAGTGTTTTCCCGAATCCTGCTCAAAACTTTGTAAACATTGTTGGCGACAGCGAAATGAAATCTGTGAAAGTTGTAAATCTCACAGGACAGGTTGTTTACAGTAAGGTTGTTAATGGTCAGGAAGTACAGATCAATACCGGCAACATGGCCGAAGGTATGTATATGATTCAAATAGAAACCGAAAAAGGTATTTCCTCACAAAAGCTGATCATTGAATAATTTTTTGATCTGCTTTCACCTGATCTATTCATGAATTTCTGTGAATTAATTACCGCGTACTTTAGTGCGCGGTTAAAAACAGATAATCAACAACATAAAATCCTGAAAATTTTTTAGTTTCCCATTTTGAAAAATTTTCAGGATTTTCAACCTGAAGTAGCTAAGTTCCTCAAATCCGCGCACTAAAGTACGCGGTAAATCAATAGGTATTTTTGTGAATAATGCAGGTTAAATGATTAAATAAAAAGTCCCGGACATTTGACGGGACTTTTTTTATGAAAAAACAGAATTCATTTTTTGAACAGGTTTATGAAGTTGTGAAACTCATACCTCAAGGCCGGGTAACAAGCTACGGTGCAATAGCTGCCTGCCTTGGAACAAAAGGTTCCGCAAGGATGGTGGGCTGGGCCATGAACGCATCTCACTCAGCCGAAGAAAATATTCCGGCACACCGCGTGGTAAACAGGGCCGGGGTTCTTACGGGTAAACATCATTTTGGTTCTCATGACCTCATGCAGCAATTGCTCGAGAGCGAAGGAATTGATGTTGTGGATGATAAGATTGTTGATTTCGAAAAATTTTTCTGGGACCCTGCCGTGGAATTGAGCACTGAAATTTAATGAATTCCGGAACTAACGACTTCTACCCTTCTTTCCATTCAACTACGTTGCCACGATCCTTTTTCAGCATATATTCCGGCACTGAATTTTTAATTTTTTCCGATAATAATTTCAACAATCTTTCCTTGGCAAAGTTTCGTGAGAAAACCAGGCTTACTTCCCTGAGTGGCTTGTAATGATCAAAAGAGCGTACCTGCTTTTGGCCATTTTCCGATAACTCAATCACGGCAAGTTCGGGCAACAGGGTAAATCCTCCTTCTTTGTCAATAATTTTCATCAGGGTTTCTATCGAACCTCCTTCAAATTCAAAAGGCAATTCATTTTTGGGTAGCTCCGGAATTGAACATAAATTAATTACCTGATCGCGAAAACAATGGCCGTCCGATAAGAGCCAGATTTCCGGAGTTTCCACATCTTTTACCAGAATCTCACTTTTTTTTATCAACCGATGGCCTGGGCTTGCATAAATCATCATCTCCTCAAAAAACAATGGCCACTCTTTAAGGGCACCGTCATGATAGGGTGTAACAAAAATTCCGGCATCCAATTCGTCGTTTTTTAGCGCCGATGCTATCCGGTCTGTTATCATTTCGCGCACGATAATGTGAACATCAGGAAATTCATTTTTAAAACGCCCAACAAAACGCGGTAATAGATATGGAGCCAGCGTAGGGATAATTCCAATCCTGATCTGCCCGGAAATTTTCTGGTTGAAATCATCAATTATTTCATGAATTAATTCATTTTGTTGAATCACTTTCTTAGCCTGATCAATCACAAGCCTTCCCACTTCTGTCGCAATTACCGGTTTTTTACTACGATCAAAAATTATGATGCCCAAATCGTCTTCCAACTTTTTTATTTGCATGCTTAATGTGGGCTGGGTTACAAAACATGCTTCGGAAGCACGGGCAAAATTCCTGTATTTATCTACGGCAACAATGTAGTCGAGTTGGATTAGCGTAATCATAATCAATAATTTATGCAAAATTATAAATAATATCAATTACAATATAAAAATAATCGATTTGATTGATATTTATTTTTACTATATTTTTGCAATGTCTTTTTAATTCATAAACATTTAAAATTTCAAAACAATGAGTAATTTAAGAAATGAAAAAATAACAGAAACAATCGACAAATTAAACGATCTGCTGGCAAACTATGCCATTTATTATCAAAACCTGAGATCACTTCACTGGAATGTACGTGGAATGCACTTTTTTATGCTGCATGCCAAATTTGAAGAAGAATACCTTGATGCGCAGGAAAGCGTGGATGAAATTGCCGAAAGAATTTTATCTCTGGGCGGTAAACCAAAAAGCAGTTTTTCTGTTTACATTAGCGAATCCGAAATATCGGAAATTGATAAATATGTTGATGCGTCGTCAAGTATTCATAATGTGGTTGAAAACATTAATGTACTGCTAAGGAAAGAAAAAGCAATTTTGGATTTGGCAACAGAAAATAGCGATGACGGAACGGCTGATTTGATGACCGGGTTTATAAGCAAGCAGGAGAAAAACCGATGGATGTTCAATGCATCTATCAATGAGTAAGCTAACTAATTAGTGTTCGTCTCTAAAGTTCAACTTCGTCGTTGTTGCTCAAAATCCAAATCCTCGAATACCTTAGTATGCTGTGGTTTGAATTTTTCACACGCCTCGAATTTGAACTTTATAGAGCAAACACGGGACATTATGGACAGACACTAATTAAAATTCAATTTAATAAATTTAAAATTATCTCACAATGGAACAAGAAGTAATGAAAGTACAGCAAATGCCAAGAATTGGTGACATGGCACCTGATTTTAAGGCCATGACAACAACAGGTGAAATTCAATTTTCAGATTACAACAAAGGAAGCTGGGTTATTCTTTTCTCTCACCCTGCCGACTTTACACCGGTTTGTACAACAGAAATGTCGGAATTTGCCAAACTGGAAGATGAGTTTGCAAAATGGAACACCAAACTTATGGGCTTAAGTATCGACAGTATTCACTCGCATGTGGCCTGGGTTCACAATGTGAAGAAGAACCTGGGTATCACCATGCGTTTTCCGATCATTGCCGATCTCGACATGAAGGTGGCCAATCTTTATGGGATGATTCAGCCAGGCGAAGCCGAAACCGCAGCCGTTCGCGCAGTTTTCTTTATCGACCCTCATGGAAAGATCAGACTCATTATGTATTATCCACTGAATATTGGCCGGAACATGGACGAAATATGGCGTGTACTGAAAGCGCTGCAGGTATCAGATGAAAATGGCGTGGCTATGCCATTGAACTGGACTCCGGGTGCCAAAGTGATCGTACCTCCTCCAAAAACTGTTGACGAAATGGAAGACCGCGAAAAAAGCGATTACGAAATGGTAGATTTTTATCTTGCCAAAAAAGACATTTAAGCATAACAGGTTTTTTTCATAGTTGGGCCGGGGCACTTTGTTCCGGCCTTTTTTATACTGGTTTCTAAATATATCTTGCATTTTTAAACAGATCATTTGGAGCATTTGAAATTAGTAATTTTGGCAATCTCAAAAGTTTAATCAAATGACATATACTAAAGATCAGGTACTGAAAGCCCTCAGGGAAGTCATATACTTCCCGAAGAGCGATAACATTGTTGCCCTGAAAATGATCGACAACATCGAGATCAGTGGAACGAAAATCAGTTTCACGCTTTTATTTCCCGAACCCAACGATAAAAGTGCAGCTATCGTAGAGCAGGCCTGCGTTGAAGCCATTGAAAAACATCTCGGAAAGGATGTGCAGATTCGTGGCAATATTTCCCTAAAGGCCAAAACACAGGATTCGCTGGACAAAATCAAGCACATCGTTGCCGTGGCATCCGGAAAAGGTGGCGTAGGAAAATCAACCGTTTCGGCAAACCTGGCAGTTGCACTTCAAAAAGCAGGTAATAAAGTGGGTATTCTGGATGCCGATATTTACGGCCCGTCAATCCCGTTGATGTTCGACCTTGTGGATACCAAGCCCATGGCCGAAAACCGCAATGGCCGCGATGTGATAATCCCCGCTGAAAAATATGGTATGAAGGTATTGTCGATAGGTTTTTTTGTGGATCAAAAGCAAGCACTCCTGTGGCGCGGCCCAATGGCTTCAAACGCGCTGAATCAGCTTTTGCGCGATACAGACTGGGGCGATCTGGATTACCTCGTGATTGATCTGCCTCCCGGAACCGGCGATATCCACCTTACCATCGTTCAGGAAGCAAAGGTTTCGGGGGTGGCCATTGTAAGCACACCGCAAAATGTAGCATTGGCTGATGCCCGCAAGGCTTTCAGTATGTTTAACTCTGACAAAATCAATGTTCCCATTTTGGGACTGATCGAAAATATGTCGTATTTCACACCGGCAGAGCTGCCCGAAAACAAATATTACATTTTTGGCAAAGAAGGAGGAAAAAGACTTGCTGAGGAATCATCCGTGCCATTCCTCGGTGAAATACCGCTGGTGCAGAGTATATGCGAATCGGGGGATAACGGAAAACCGGTTGCACTTGAAAATGACGACAACCCCATCTCCAGGGCTTTCGACTCACTGGCTCAAAATGTTATGATACAACTGAACGAAAAGAAAACCTCGCCATTTGCTTAAGGTTTTGTAATTTTGCACGCTCAATCAACAATTTAACTTCATGAATCAAAACAAAGCAGAAATCACCAGGAAAGTAGAAAATGTAATTTCACAAATAAGGCCTTACCTGCAACAGGATGGTGGCGATATCGAATTTATTGAATATACTGATGAAAATGTTGTGAACGTAAGGCTGCTCGGTGCCTGCGGTTCGTGCCCCTACAGCACCATGACACTTAAAAACGGCGTTGAAACCGCCATGAAAAAAGCCATCCCGGAGGTTAAATCCGTGGAAGCTGTAAATCTGGAAATGTAATATCGTTCTTACATATCCTTCAACGGGCAACGCTTTTATAAAAGTGTTTCCCGTTTTATTTTATCCAAATTAATGATGTTTTGCAATCTTTTTGTATTTTGGTGCTTCATTTGTAAAAATCCGGTTACGTGAAAAAATACTTCATCATTGTTGCCATCATACTCCTGCATAGCGGACTTAATGCACAAAACATTTATCATCCCTGGATCATATCTGCAGGTAGCAATTTTGCTGATTTCAAAACTGTGAATAAGCCATTCACCGAACAATGGCAAAGTGCAAACTGGATGGGAAAAAAAGCACCAACCATGCTCAGGCTCGGGAGGCACGTTAAACCGTTTTTATCCGTTTCGCTGATTTACTCAACCATTACGCTTGAAACCGATAATTTAAATGCCATTCCTTTAGACACCATCATTACTGACAGTTATTTCCGGAAAGCCGGATTGCAGGCTGAATTCAGTTTTGCAAACGGAAAACTGCTAAAGGATGCTTTTTTTATTGACCCGTATATTTTTACAGGTTTTTCGATGGCCTGGATTGACGAAGAAAGCTACCCCGGTATCCCCGGAGGAGTAGGTATAAATTTTTGGCCACTGGATTACCTGGGCCTGAATTTCCAGGCTTCTTACGAATATTTGTTTGATTTTAATGATTATTTCCACTATTCCATTGGGATAACTGCACGGTTTGGAAATATGATTGATAAGGACCACGACAGGATTGCCGACAGATACGATGCCTGCCCGAAAATATGGGGACTGGAAGAATTTGGTGGTTGCCCTGATTACGATCACGACGGTGTGGTTGACAGCCTTGACCAATGCCCTAAAGAACACGGAAGCCCTATGGCCGGCGGTTGCCCCGATTTTGATAAAGATGGTGTGCCCGATAAACAGGACGCCTGCCCATGCCTTGCGGGCCCAAAGAAAAATAAAGGGTGTCCGGAAAATATGACTCCCGAAAATAAGGACTCCGGCAAAAACGAAATAAAGAAAGCCAATGAAAGCCAAACATCACCGGATGATAACGGGACAACTAAATCTGTAAAGCAACCACAATCCACACCGGGTAAGAAAACGGAAAATCCAACACCAACCAATTCACCAAAACCCGCAAATATTAATCTGGCCATTGATGACTATCTCGATAACATTCGTTTTGAAGACAACAGCGCAACCATAAAAACATCTTCATATTCGAGCCTTGATAATATTGCCCGAATCATTCAAGAGAATCCTGAAAAATCTTTTGTTATACAGGGATTTACAGATATTGGTGGCACAAAAGAATACAACACTTTTCTATCGGAAATCCGCGCCAAATCAGTTAAAGAATATTTTGTGAAAAAAAATATAGCATCTGCCAGGCTTGAAGTAAGAGGCATTGGCGATATTGATGAAACCAACACCAACAGAAGT
>CAYNDN010000006.1:8324-20235 GCA_964395075.1 uncultured Lentimicrobiaceae bacterium
ATGATGAAAAACCGCCGAGTTGGAATTTACCTTAAATGATGAGCATTGTTTGATTACCTAAATGAGCCAACACCCTAAGCGAGATATCTCGCTACGATGGGCATACGGCGTCCCATACCAAAGGCTTTGGGTGAAACCCGCAATATGGGGGGTGTTTGATACCTTTTATATTCGTTAATATTGACAAGCCTCAAGGTTTTTCTCACGATTTCTTCATCGAAACCCATTTTGATGATCTCCTTAGGGCCTTGCCGCTGCTCGATGTACTGGAATAAAATTTCATCGAGGACGGCATAATCAGGCAATGAATCCGAGTCCTTCTGATCGGGCCTCAGCTCAGCCGAAGGCGGCTTGGTGATGATATTTTCAGGAATAATTTCGCCACTCCTGTTGATGTGCCGGGCCAGCTCGAAAACCTCTGTTTTATACACATCCCCCAACACGGACAATCCACCGTTCATATCCCCGTAAAGGGTTCCATATCCCACAGCAGCTTCACTTTTGTTGGAGGTGTTCAGTAAAATGTATCCGAATTTATTGGATAAAGCCATGAGCAAAACGCCACGGATACGCGCCTGGATGTTTTCTTCGGCAAGATCAAAAGGCATGTCCAGAAAATGAGGATCAAGCTGTATTTTGAACTGGTCGTAAATTTCTTTGATGGTGATTACTTTCTCCGGTGAGCCCAGATTTTTTACAAGCTCTACAGAATCATCAACCGAATGTTGTGAAGAAAACTGGCTGGGCATCAAAACCGATAGCACATTTTCATTGCCCAGCGCCCTGGCTGCAATGGCCAAAGTTACCGCCGAATCGATACCACCTGATAAACCCAGTATCGCCCTGGTGAACCCATGCTTTTGGAAATAATTTTTCACCCCCATCACAAGGCCGTCATGGATCAGCCCTATTTTTTCTTTTCCGGTTGGATACTCAGAAACCGGCCGTTCCTTTCGGCATGATTGTAAATCGTCGGTATCAAAAACCCTGAAGTCCTCCTCAAAATATTTCATCTCATGAAGGATATCTCCTCCGGCATCAATCACCATCGACCCGCCATCAAAAAGCAACTCTGTTTGTGCGCCCACATGATTCACATAAAAAAGTGGAATATTGTATTTCCTGGCATTTTCCTGCAAAATAGCAGCCCGTGTTTTATGCTGGTTATAATTGAAGGGCGACGCAGCAATGTTTATCATCATGTCCGGCTTTTCGCCCATCATCTCATCCATGGGGTTGATGGTATAAAGCGGATCGTTGCCCACATTCCACAAGTCCTCGCAAATGGTAAGGGCAACTTTTTTATCTTTTACAGCAATTGTTTCATAAGTGGTAGCAGGCTCAAAATACCTGTATTCATCAAAAATATCATAGTTGGGGAGCAACGCTTTTTTCCTGATTTCTACAATTTCGCCCTCGCACAAAAGAAATGCGGCATTGTACAAGTCCTTGCCCTGATACTCCGGATTTTTGAGCGGCCCGCCAACAATAGCCGAAATACCCCTGCAATGATCAGCAATTTCATGGATGGCATCCATACACTGATTGATGAAATCATCAAACTCCAAAAAATCGCGGGGGGGATAACCTGAAACTGCCAGTTCAGCAAAAACTACCAGATCGGCTTTTTCGGCAATGGCCCGGTCAATGCCTGACTTAATTTTAGCAACATTATTTTCAAAATTGCCTATGTGATAATTTATTTGTGCAAGAGCTATGCGCATATCAAAATGATTTAGAAAATAACACCAAGTGTAAGCTCTATGTAGTGTGGACTTGCTTTTTGCTTTGTGCCGGTTACGGTGTTATCACCTTTCAGGATATTTGAAATACCATTGTAATAGGTAACCCCGGCAATGATCGAGGTAGAGTTATCGATATAATACTCTATGCCGCCGCCCAAAACCAGCGACCCTTTAAGCAGGGTTATATCATCCGAAATATCCCGTTCATCATCCTGGCTCATGTATTCGCCTTCTACCTGGTAACTGAAATTATCTTCGGCTTTTGCCTTGATATTAAATCCCAGCGAAAACCCAATCTGCCCGTAGACCTGTAGGGCATCAAATTGATTGGTCTTCATTTTAAGGGTAACCGGCAGGTCGATATAGCGAAGTTTTGCCTTGCGGGTCATGGTGCCTTCCATGGTGTCGGGTTCAGTTACGCTGATCATGTGTGGATAAGAATACTTCCCATTCAGGTAGCTGATGTTAAAACCGGTACCCACATAATAATTTTCGGTAATGGCAAAGTCGCTGATAAAACCCCAGGAAAATCCTGCAACGGAACCTTCTTTTTCATAATCATCCGAATCCGGAGAAATCCAGCCAACATTGGGAGCTACTTTCAGTCCAAACCTGAATGGTTTAACCTGTGCCTTAGTAATTTGAGGAAAAATGATGCTGATTATCACAACGAGGATCGCAAATTTTTTCATAACCGGAATTTTTAAGTGTGTTTCGATTGGAGGCAAAAATAATTATTCTAATCCTACATGCGTTGTTCGTTTTAGAAAAAGAAATGCACTTACTAACAAAAAATTTTCATCAATCCGTTTATATTCTTTTCTATATTTGTAGCCAGTTCATATTAACCTAATTCAAAATCATTATGAAAAAGATAACATTATTATTTGTGATGATCCTTGCAACAAGCTTTGCTTTCGGACAAATATCACTCGGCCCCAAAATCGGTTTCAACACCTCAGAATTAACCACTGATTTGGATGACGTTACTTCGGAAATGGATAATTCATTCAACTTTGGCGTATTTCTCAGGTTGGGAAAGAAAATTTATGTTCAGCCAGAAGTTAACTGGATTACACGCGGTGGTGTGTTTAAGAAGCCGGAAATAGGTGACATAAAACCTATTAATCAGGAAATTGAAATGAAGACCATCGAAATACCCGCATTGCTCGGTTGGCGAATCATCAACTTAGGTGTAGGAAACATTCGTATAATGGCCGGGCCATCTGCATCAATTGTATTGGACAAAACGGTATCAACTTCAAATGAAGATGACTTTTTAAACCCGATAAAGGATTCTGATCTCGAGGATATGATATGGGGATTCAATTTAGGTGCCGGCGTTGATGTGTTGATGTTTACACTTGATGTACGCTATCAGATGGGGCTGAATGAGGTAATTCAGGAAGTTGAAAGATTTGATTTCTACTCAAAAAACAACATTTTTGCTGTTTCACTGGGCTGGAAAATCATCTAACCCGAAATAAAAGATATTTTCTTTACGTATTAAAAGTGCCAACGCATAAGTGTTGGCACTTTTTTAATATTTAGACATCATGCGAAATTTTGTGCCACTATTTATTTTTTTATTGTTCCTGATCTCCTGCAATACCAATAATGGGCGAAAGCTGAATGTAGATGTAAGTGATATCCAAATCCCTAAAGTTGAAATCCACAGATACGAAAAAGCGTTGTTCAACATCTCCCCTGATTCACTTCATTCCGGATTAAAACGCATTCAGCCTGAATTTCGCTTGTTTCTTAATGCCGACCTCGATGATACGCTCAATATCATACAACTTCGTCAATTTGTTTCTGATCCTCTAAACAAAAAACTTTTAGACAGTGTCCTGTCCAAATACCCTGATCTTGATTTTCTTGAAAATGGCCTGACATCCGGGTTTAAACATTTCAGGTATTATTTCCCCGAAAAGCCCATTCCTGATGTTTTTACTTATGTATCGGGATTATTGTATGAACTTCCGGTTCAGTTTTTTAATGGTGATATGATTGTTGCCCTGGATATGTACCTTGGCGAATTAGAGGAATACCGGCGCATGCGTTTCCCACTATACCAGGTAAAAAAGATGAACCGTGAGTATATGGTAAGGGATGCCATGAACGAACTTTTTTACTACCACTTTGCACTGAATCCGGGTAAAGACTTTTTACAAATGATGATCAACAAAGGCAAACATTTGTACTTTTTGGATGCCATGCTTCCCGAAACCCCGGATCACATTAAAATTGGCTACCCTGCGGAAAAGCTGCTTTGGTGTTCCCAAAATGAGAAAAACATCTGGTCGTTTATTATCGAAAATGAATTATTATACGATTCTGATGCCGGCATAACACGTAAATTTTTTGTTGATGGCCCGTTTACATCAGAATTTTCTTCAGATTCACCGGCAAGGCTCGGAGAGTGGATTGGGTGGCAGGTAGTTAGAGCTTACATGAACAATAATCCTGAAATTCAGCCCGGCCAACTGTTTGAAGAACAGGATGCCCAAAAAATCCTTAGCCTGTCTGGCTACAAACCATAGATTTTGAAGTTCCGCACATCATCGGTTAATCCAAAATTTGTCTGCATTTTCAACTTTTCATTGAAAAAGCTGTGAATATAGTATGAAATTTGATGCGTAAATTTACATCAATGAAAAAATATTTTTACATTTTCTGAAATATTGGCATTATTTTTACGAAATTTGCATGAGTTGTCGTAAAGTATTTTTACCGGATAGAATCAGGGAAAAATAAACATAACAGCAAAATCGAAATGAAAACAAACATTATAAACAAGTATAGGAGCATTAAGCTTCTCTCCAATATAGGATTGCTTTTCGTGTGCCTTTTTCCGGGAACTATTCAATACCTGGCTGCCTCACCTCAGCAATCTGGTAATTTCACATACCAGAATATTTCACACGATGATTTGCCTGATAGTTTAAAGCTGGAAAACAAAAAAAATAAAAGAACCGGGAATTCCGTCATTTCTTTAGCTGTAAAGCCTCAGTATGCCGAAAGCAACTATAAAGCAATTACGGGTTCAGCAAGTGCTACATATACTTCTGGAGATATCGATACGGAGCGGGACTTTGATAATGTTAGTGAATCGTCATCCTGCCCCGGGGAGTTAACCGTAACCATCCCCATTGGTGCTATAATAACATCTGTTGATGTTGAATATGACATGACTGCAATCCCGGTAGGAACTATCGAGGATCAACGATCCCAGTTAAGATGTGTTTCGCCGGGAGGCACTTCGGAACTTAGTATCACCGAGGGTTTGGGAGCCATTAGTGGCACGTATAGCTACAGCCGCACGGGCCTCAGTATTGCAAATAATGTTACCGGAGGCGGAGACATTGATTTTGAATTGCACGCCGGAAGGACCAATAATGGAACTGGATGCAGATCAAACAAAAACAGGGTTGATGACAACACCTGGACTGTAACAGTAAATTATTCTGAGGTACCAATTCCCGATTTCACCATCGATCTGCCCTCTGTTTTTGTTTATCAACCTGCTACATTTACTGATAATTCAACAGGTTCCGTAACTTCGTGGGATTGGGATTTTGGCCTGGATGCTGTGCCTGCAACAGCCAACACACAGGGACCACACTCGGTTGCATGGACATCGGATGGCTTGAAAACAATTAGTTTGACCATAAACGGTGCTTACACCGAAACCAAAACTTTTATGGTTGAAGTGGCTGATCCGGTATTATCAACAAGTGCTACCTACAGCAGTGGCAACCTTCCAACTGATGGGCCGGATTATGCATTTAGCGGTGATTCGGACTGTCCGGGAACATTAACCGTAACAATTCCCAATGGTGCGATAATTACAGGTGTGGATGTTGCTTATGATATGCAAACAAATAGTAATGGCTGGATGTCGGAACAGCGCTCACAACTCCGCTGTGTGTCTGCCGGCGGGATCAGTGAAGGAACCTATTATGAAGGTACCGGTGAAACAACCGGAACCCAGTCATACAGCCGTACCGGGTTGGAAATTGCAAACGGAGTGACAGGTGGTGGCGATATCGAATTCGAATTGCATGCCGCTCGCACATGGCCAACGTCAAATTTTAGCTGTAATACAGATTATAATTTTGTTGTAAACTACACATGGACGATTACCGTGTATTATTCCTTCGATCCGGTACCCAATTTTTACGCTGACAAAACATTTGTGGATATTGGGGAAACAGTAATTTTCACCGACATTTCACTGGGTGCCATTAATAGTTGGGAATGGGATTTTGGAATTGGTTCTTCCCCGGGTATAGCTTCCACGCAAGGGCCACATTCGGTAACATACAGCACTGTTGGATTTAAAGATGTAAACCTTGAGGTAAATGGCACATACAATCAATTAAAAGAAGATTACATTTTTGTGGGCGATCCAAATAATTGGTTAAAGTGGGATGACAACATCAACTTCAATGCAGTTGGAAGAAGCGCAAATGATGACTGGCAAATTGCAGTTCGCTTCGAGCCGGCAGATTATAGCAGCTTTGTAAATAGCCAGATCACAAAAATCAGGGTTTACATCCGGGATGTTGTTACCAGTTCCACCATTAAAATCTGGCAGGGAACCAATTATCTGAACCTTACAGAATACGTTAGCCAAGCCTTTACACCGGTTGCCGATAGCTGGAATATTATCGATCTGAATACACCATACATTATAAATGCATCCGAAGAACTTTGGTTTGGTGTGGAGTTCGACCAACTTAATGGTTTTTACCCGGCAGGCGTAGATGCCACTACTTCCCAAAACGGGAAAAGCAATATGTACCGTATCGATCTCAACGATCCCTCCGACTGGAACACTTTAACATCAACCAGCATAGATGGCGACTGGAACCTGCAAGCCTACCTGGTCCAAACAGGTAGTTGGATAGGAGTGGTTTCTTCCCAATGGGAAGACCCGAACAATTGGTTCTCATCAACAGTCCCAAACGCATCAACAGATGTAAATATTCCCATCACGCCCAACGATCCCTATATCCGATCGGATGCCGAAGTGAATGATATTACCATCGAAGCTGGAGCATCCTTAACAATTGGGGCCGACAGAAGCCTCACTGTAAATGGAACCTTGGTGAATAATGCAGGAGTTGCAAATCTTATCATACAATCTAATATTGATGGAACCGGCTCATTGATTTCTACTACACCAGGTGTTCAGGGAACATTCCAGCGTTATATAAAAGGTGAACCGGAAGCATGGCATGGCCTATCTTCGCCTATGACCGACCAGGAAATTTCGGGTGATTTTACACCTCCGGGAGATTATGCCGATGGTACCGGTTACGATTTTTATACCTGGTACGAACCCGACACATCGTGGATTTACCTGCTCAACGACAGTTATCCGCCAACATGGCTCGATGCCAACGGAAACAATGATTTTACCCCGGGAAAAGGATACATGGTTTCCTATCAGGATACAAACCCCACCTTAAATTTTGAAGGAACTATTGCCGCAGGTAGCGTGAATGTTCCAATCACACTATCAACGGGTGTTGGCGATGCCTTCGGTTCCAACCTCCTCGGAAACCCATATCCATCCTCCATCGACTGGAAAGCAGCCACAGGATGGAGCAGGGCAGATCTTGATTTATCAGGAGGGGGTTACAACGTTTGGATTTGGAATGATACCGCCTATAATTACGGTGTTTACAATTCAACATCCACCAGCGATATAGGAACACTCGGTGTTACCCGGCATATTCCACCAACACAAGGCTTTTTTGTGCTGGCAGCACAATCAGGCACACTTGGTTTTACTGATGACTTGCGCGTGAATGACGGATCATCAAACTGGCTTAAATCAAAAGGCGAAAAACCGGAGTTGTTTTTCCTCGCTGTATATTCCGAGGATGGGAATGGCGATGATGAAATCATGCTCGAAATGAACCAGAATGAAAGTAAAACAGGTGCTACAAAGCGATTCAGTTTTGTGCCAACGGCACCGGGTTTATGGATTCCCAAATCGGGACAGTATTATTCGTCCCTCATGATAGACAGCATTACACAGTATCCGGTTCTGCCTGTATCATTTAGAGCAGGCAAGTCCGGAAGTTTTAAAATGGAAAGCATGTTTTATCAGGATAATATTGAAATGGCTTTGCTTCACGACAACAAAACAGGTGAAACCATCGACTTGCTTACTACAAGAGAGTTCACTTTCCTGGCCTCCAAATCAGATGATCCCGGAAGGTTTGTATTACAGTTTAAAGCCGGGAATTATCCTGATCCCCACCAACAACTTCCGGTGCGCATTTTCACCTACAACCGTATGCTGTACATCGATATGAGATTGATTGAAGAATCATGCAAAGTTGAGATGTACAATCCTGCTGGGGCTAAAGTTTTTGAAGACAATTTAAATGGTGGGATACAATACGAAATTCAGTTCCCTAACCTGCAAGGTGCTTTTATTGTGCGTGTAACAGGAACCGGGGGGAATGCAATAAATAAGGTAGCTTTTTAAACCAATATAACTAAAAACATGAGTGTTATTTTAATCATTGATGATGATGACTTCATCAGGGGCGTTCTGAAAAGTGTACTTAAGAAGGCCGGTTACAAAGTATTGGATGCCGCAGATGGTGAGACCGGATTGCAACACGTAAAACAATACGATCCTGATCTTGTACTTACAGATTACAAAATGCCCGGTATTTCAGGGATGGATGTATTGCAGGAACTGGTGCGGACCAGACCGGGCTTGCCGGTAATTATGCTTACGGCTTATGGAGACGTTGCTCTTACTATCAAAGCCATTCAGGCAGGCGCTTATGATTTTATCGAGAAACCGGTTAAAAACCATGAATTGATCGAAGCCATCCAAAATGGCGTAAAAGCTTCAGAACAAAGCAAAAGCCTGAAACAGGTCATTGCTCCCGAAGCCCGCAAAGAAATTGAAGAAAACCTGCCGGCAGGAAAAACCCCGGCCATGCGGGAAATATTTAAAAATATCGGGCGGATTTCACTCAATAAAGTAAATGTTGTGATCACTGGCGAATCAGGAACCGGAAAAGAACAGGTGGCCAGGCTCATACACTACAGCGGAATTAACCGCGAGCACCCTTTCATGATTGTGTATTGCAGCTCAGCCGATGAACAAAAACTCGAACGCGAACTATTCGGTTATTCAAATGGTGATGGAAATGGTGATTTTGTCGGTAAACTGGAACAAGTAGGGGAGGGAACAATTTTTATTGATGAATTCCCTGAGCTCCCGGAAAGAATCCAGCGAAAGTTATTCCGGGCTTTCCAGAATGGAGAATTTGAACAACCCGGCAACCCAAATCCAATTCAGCTTAACCCCAGGTTTATTGTGGCAACAAACAAAGATGTTGATGCAATGCTGCAGGAAGGCCGGTTTTTAAAAGACCTGTATTACCGGTTAAGGATGTTTTCGATACATCTTCCCCCCATTCGCGAACGCAGGGAAGACATCCCTGAACTTGTTCAATCATTACTGTTAAAACTAAACAGGAGATTTAACAAACATGTGGTTAAAGTAGAGGACGGGCTGATCGACCTGCTCAAATCTTACAACTGGCCGGGAAACATTCGCGAACTGGAGAATACCCTTACACAGGCTATGATCCTTACCCATGGCGATGTGCTTGAAAAAAAGAATATTCCGCCCTTTCAAAAATCAACCCAGAACCCAGAACAGGTCAGCGATGCTAATCTTGTACCTATGTCGGAAATTGAAAAAGAACACATCAAAAAAGTGCTCGATGCCGTAAAGTGGAACAAAATGGAAGCATCGGGCATACTGCAAATAACCAGGCCCACACTGAATAAAAAAATCGAGAAGTACGCCCTTGACCAAATCCAGGGTTAGATCTTATTTTTATTTACTTAATACTAATTATGCGATTACCACACCACCCCGGAGCATGCTACGGGGTGGTGTGGTTTAGTTACCCATACAGCGGGGAGCATGCTCCCCGCTTTGCTGCGAAACAAACTCTTCATGGTAGCAAAAGAGCACGACAAATACTATTGCCATTTTTATTTCCACATCCTAACACACCTATCAGTGTAAATTAATTTTACATCAAGGCAACTTGCGTGTAAACTCTCCAAATCAATACGGTTTTTATAAATCCAAAATAAATTTTACCCAAATTTCAATGTAAAAACCTATCAGTGTATCAAATTAATGTAAATAAAATTTACATTATGTATATTTTTGCTGATTTCAAAATGTATTATAAATCAGCTGATTAGTGTTTTTTATCGCTTAACTGTAAATTTTTATACAAAATAATTTGCATAATACTTGACTAGTGTAAATAAATAATCTATCTTTGTTCGGTAAATGTTAAAAAAATTTACAATGAAACCAGCAAAGAAAATAATAACACTCATAAGCGCACTTCTGATGATGACATGCGTTTCTGCACAGGTAACCGTAACAGGCCACGTAACTGCCGAAATAGTTGAGGCAGTTTCGGCAACTTCAGGCACAAACAACCTGCTTTCCCTACAACAAAATGTAGCGCCCGACAATCTCGACTTGGGGAGTTTTACCCTAAGCGGCGGCTCATACGCAATTTGCTCGGTTGTTGTAGAATCAACCGAACTGAGCGGTGATCATGGAAACCATGTTGGTTTTTCGGCAGGAACCCGTTTGAACAACAATGCCGGCATGCTAAATGACCGTGGCACACAAGTATTCAATTTTCAGGGAAAAGCCGGTGAAGAAATTCTTAGCAGCAACGACAAAAATTACGAAGGACAGTATAATGTCGTGTTTGCCTATAATTAAAAACTTGTAACTCTCCTCATAAATGAACAGCTTTCTCAATTTGGGAAAGCTTTTTTTTTAAACTATTGGCTAAGTCTTTTTTTCGAGTGCTAAATAAATGTTATTGAAATCCCAAAAACTCTAATATTACGGTGCGCTACACCTCCCGGATTCTTCAATGCTACATTGCTACAAAGATTATCGCCCCGCCAACCGGCGGGGCTCTTGTTTTAGGTGCAGAGCACCGGCAATCTTTGTAGAGTACAGACCGCTTGAGTTGAGCAAAGGTGCAGCACACCGTAATATTTTACGCAAACGGTTAAAATAATTATTACAAGCGTATGCTCAAAGAATAGATCACTATGAAATTTTTCTATTTGCTAACCTACCTTATACACAAACAACCAACTCGCTACAAATCAACAAACTGCCATTACTAGTTTCTATTATTTTATTGACGCTTCGATGTCCGCTAAAGGGCGGACGATCGAAGGTCAGGATCAGACCTTGAAGCGTCCGAAGGACCTTCAAGCGTCAAATTAAACCCGGTGTATTCCGCTAATAGGAAAACCCCCCTTTTTGAGAGACTGATTAATTCACAAAATTATTGAAATCTTTTACCACGTCCTTTAGGGCTTGGGTTTTGAGATATTAAATGCTTCCACAAAAAAAAATCCTGAAAAATTTTAATTTATCATTTTGAGAATTTTTCAGGATTTTTTAAGAAACTATGATTCAAATCTTTAGCCCCACGATCTAAAGGACCTGGTAATTGATCTCTTTTTTTGTGAATGATGTAGGCTAAGAGACAAAACCCAGAAAAATATAGTTTAAATTTTAAAATTTTTCAGGTAGAAATAGTCTGCATTATTCAAAAAAGTAACCATCCTACCACAAAACAACTTACATTTGCCGCTCAGTAAAAAAGATTACGGATTACATGCTTTTATTTTAGGGACTTGCAGAAAATATCTTTTCATTAAGGGGGAAAGCACAAAAATATTGTCAATTTGGAAACAAATGGAGAACTTCATTTCACGAATTGGAATTTTTCAAAACTCGTTTTCACTGACTAACAGCCATTTACAATTTTGGCACACACTTTGCAAATCCGGTAATCACGTTCTTGCAAATTTTTAAAACATTAATCAAATAAATTTTCAATCTTCAAAAATTAAATTATTATGAAAAAGTTAGCAATTGTTTTTATCGGACTCTTCCTCATGGCATTCTCAGTAAATGTAATGGCTCAAGCAGGTAACACCAGTAGTGCTTTATCCGTAGCAAATGCAGATATTGTAGCACCTCTTACAATTTCAAATAACCAATCATTGGAATTTGGTGAAATTATAAAAGATAATACTGCAGACGGAAGTGTTAC
>CAYNDN010000006.1:20245-29249 GCA_964395075.1 uncultured Lentimicrobiaceae bacterium
TCCAGATGGATCAAACACCAGGTTGCCAGCCTGTTTTGAAAAGTTGAGCGTGTAAATGCCCTTGGTTGTTACAATTACACCTGCAGCAACATCAGTAAGGACTGCTACCGACTTCATTACATTCATGCCAAATGACGTGTGGCGTCCTGCCAAATTTACAATCGTTGGTGAAGCTGATGAAATTTATGGAATTTCATTACCCAATGTAACTTTGACTGGACCTGGTGATAATTTAACCATTACAACTACAATGAATTTATTGACATCTAACAATACGTTAACAGATGGGACAGACGATTTATATGTTGGTGGTACTATGGCTGTAGATGCAGACCAAGTTCCAGGAGAATATACTGGAAACTTTACTGTTACTGTTACTTACGAATAGTAATAAATAAAAAATTAAAGGCAAATGGAATAGTCTGTTTGCCTTTTTTTTGTAGGTTTGTCTCTAAGTTAAAATCTTAATGCCAAAATGATTCGCATATTTATCATATTAGTGACTTTGGTATTTTCAATCCAGATATCAGCTTTCGCCCAGGCAACTATTACAGCACAGGCTTTTGCAGAAGTGATTGAAGCATTAAGTGCTAATGAAACCGACCAGTTAAATTTTGGCCGGTTTTCGACGGATGTGAATGGTGGTGATATTATCATCAACCCGGATGGGTCGAGGCAAATTGAAGGATCGGTAATTGGTGTTGCCGGGCCGCACAGCCCGGGTATTTTTCAGGTAAATGGTGCACCTGAAGCCAGCTTTACACTGCAATTGCCCGAAGGGCCGATTCCCATCATGCATCAGGGAACAAATAAAACCATGCTGGTGGATAACTGGATATCAGACCCGCCTACCAATGACGGCCCGGCTGTTTTGACCAACGGCAGCAGGGACATCAGCATCGGGGCAACTCTCAATGTGGGAAGCTACGACCAAAACCCAATTGGGATTTATTCAGGGACTTTTCAGTTGACCTTTGCCTATAATTAACCCCAAAAACGTTGGGTTAAAATTAAAATACGCTGTGAAAACCACGGCGTTTTTTATTGGAATAAAAATTGTTTGTACTTTTGGTGAAACATTAATACCAACCGCAATGCATCTTATGTACAAAAAATCAATTTCCGGAACTTGCATAAAATCAAAAAACCTGAGTGCTGCATTCCTGCTGGCACTCGTTTTACTTTTTATGCTGCCGGATTCCGGGGTTGCCCAGGGCAACCTGCTGATCACGCCGAGGCGTGTAATTTTTGAGGGAAACAAAACCTCGCAGGAAGTAAACCTGGCCAACATCGGACAGGATTCAGCAACCTATTCAGTATCCTTCGTACAATACAGAATGACCGAAAACGGGACCTTCGAACAAATCGAAGAACCCGACGAGGGGCAACGGTTTGCCGACAAAATGATCCGTTATTTTCCACGCACAGTGTCACTTGGCCCCGGCGAAGCACAGATGGTAAGGATGCAATTGCGCCGATCGGCAAATACCGAAGCCGGCGAGTACCGCTCGCACATGTATTTCAGGGCGGTGCCCGAAGAAGGTGCGCTTGGGCTTGAAGAACAATTGGAAGACACCACCGCCATCGGCATCCGGCTTACACCCATTTTTGGGATCACTATTCCCATAATCGTTCGTTCAGGTGATGTATCGGTGCAGGTAACGCTAAACAACCTGAGTGTGGAAAACGCCACTGATTCAACTGCCAAACTTAAAATTACCATGAACCGGCAGGGCAACAAATCAGTTTATGGCGATTTAACCGTGGACTACAAACCAGACCGGGGAGCTGCCATCCAGGTGGGACTGGTAAGAGGTGTTTCGGTTTATACACCCAACCCCATGCGTAATTTTGAAATGGAAATCAAAAAACCGCAAGGTGTCGATTTTACCAAAGGCAAACTGGTGATAAGATATACCAATGCCGAGGGTGACAACGAAAATCTGCTTGCCGAAAAAGAGTTATTATTAGAATAAAGTGACATACTTATTCAAAAAAATAGAAATGAATTGTAAAAACAGCAATTTGGTGTTTAGCCTGGTTGCTGTTTTTTTCCTGTGCTTTGCCTCAGAGGTTCAAGGCCAGCAAACACCTTTTCCGCCACCCAACCAATTGCAGGTTTACGGGATGCAGGAATTAAATTTTGGCTCGTTTACAACAGGCTCCGGAGGCGGAACGGTAGTGATAAGCCCGGAGGGTTTTCGCACTTCTACCGGAACTGTGCTTCTGATGGGTGGCTTTTTCAACCAGGCAATTTTTGAGGTTAAGCTGATTCCCGGCAGGTTGGTTAGTATCATATTAGGTCCGCAAATTCAACTTACCCGTGTTGGCGGCGGCGGCAGCATGAACATGCAGGTGGGACCAACCGACAAGGGTACCAGCTTCGTAACAACCGGTGGTCACCCGTTCATAACCCGGGTGAATGTGGGAGGTACTCTCTTTGTAGGAAATGAGGCAAACAATCCTTCCGGAAACTACGAAGGACAGTTCAGTGTAACGTTTATTCAGGAATAGTAAATTTTATTAAACCTGTCAGATTTCAAAAAAGACAGCAAAAACCGGAATTAATAAACAAACGTTGTAACTATTTAGTGGATGAAATCAACCTTAAGACCCCCTCTAACTCCCCCGCCAGCTGGCGGGGAGGATGCCACTGCACTGGATACTACAGTGGCTTGTGCGTGGGGACTCCCTTCCCTTGCACGGGACTCCCGAAAGCTTTTGGGGGGATGGGGTCAGAAATATTTTGCATAATAAAACTTCCACCTAAATAATTACATAAAAATAAACTAGCCATCAAATTGATATCTGCATGCAGCTATGCCCAGAGCAACTTTTTTCATATCGTTTCTTTTGTTTATTTGCTGTGCAGGTCAATTAAGAGCCCAGGAACTGGGTTTAGATCATGAGGAAATTTTAGTTTACCTGAAGGTGCAGGGTGTTGGTGGCTACGAAATCAATAGTATCTATTCCTATAATGACAACCGATTGCTGCTTCCCGTAACTGATCTTTTTACCGTTCTTCGTATCAACCAGGAAACTTCCGAACGCTACGACACAGTACGTGGCTACCTGCTGGATGAAGACAAACCCTACCTGATCAATTATCCCGGCAGATACATTGCCATCAACGGTGATACCATTCAACTGAAAGAAAACGATGTGCTGAAAACCAGTTTTGGGTTATTCATGCACACGGCGGTTTTTGGCCGCGCCTTTGGGTTGTATTGCACATTTAGTTTCCGTGCCCTTAGCGTTGACCTGAAAACCGACCTGGAATTACCAGCCATCCGGGATATGCGTCTGGCCCAAATGCGCAAGAATATAGAAATGCTAAAGGGTGAGGTAAGCGTTGATACAACATACAACCGCAAGTACCATTGGTTTAAATTTGGTATGTTCGACTGGGCTGTAAACCTCACGCAAACGGATGGCGATTTAACCAATAACCGGGTTTCGGCAGCCATCGGTGCTGAATTCCTTGGCGGGGAAACCAACGCACTACTCAATTATTCTTCCAATCAGGATTTTCAACTCAACAACCAGCAGTTTACCTGGCGCTGGGCCAACAATAAATCCAAACTTGTACGCCAGGTTATTGCCGGAAAACTCAGCCCCGGCTCCATTGCCTCGGTTTACGACCCATTTTATGGCATTATTGTTACCAATAGTCCCACATCATACCGCAGGTCGTTTGGCGAATATGAGTTAACAGGATATACCGAGCCCGGATGGACTGCCGAGCTATACATCAACAATGTACTGGTTAGTTATAAAAAAGCCGATGCATCAGGCTTTTACAGTTTTGATGTACCACTGGTTTACGGTTCATCAGAAGTTGTAACCAAGTTTTATGGCCCTTACGGTGAAGAACGAATCAGGGAACAACCGATCTCCATCCCCTATAATTTTCTCCCAACTGGAGAATTGGAATACACCATACGTGGCGGCATGGTTGATGACACCATGCAATCGAACTTTGCAAGGGCCGAGCTTAATTATGGTGTCAACAGGTTTATGACCCTCGGTGGCGGGTATGAGTATTATTCCTATTTGCCAAACAACGACAGAATTCCGTTTATTCGTGCATCCTTTTCACCGGCAGGCAACTTGCTGATTACAGGTGAATATGCTGATAAAGTTCGCGCACAGGCATTGATGAGTTACCGCACAAAAAACAATGCATCTTTTGAAGTGGAATATGCACGCTACGAACCCGGACAGGAAGCTATCCGTTTTAATTATCTCGAAGAAAGAAGGATCAATGTTTCGCTTCCGATAAATCTTTTGTTTTTTAAGGGATACACCCGCATGGGGTTCAAACAAAATATCTTTGAGAATTTTGCATACAACACTGCCGAATTTCTTTTGAGTACGAATATTGGCCCTGTAAGCACCAACTTTACCACCAACGCCAACTGGACAGGAAGTTCCAAGCCGTTTTTCAATACAAACCTGTCGGGGAGTTTACGGCTCCCGCGTGGTTTTTCGTTAAGATCGCAAATGCAATTCAGCATTGAAGCCATGGAAGTTATGTCGTACAGGGTTGAACTGGAAAAGCGGATTGCACGGCAGGGCTATGCCTCTGTAAATTATGAGGACAACCTGCTGTCGAACACCCGCAGTGTGAACGTATCTTTCAGGTATGACCTGGCTTTTGCACAAACCAGCGCTACGGCGCGGTTTGGCAATTCGGGAATACAAACCACACAGGGGGTGGCCGGAAGCCTTGCTTTTGGCAGTGGCAATGGCTATGTTCATCCTGATAACCGTTCGGTAACCGGAAGAGGTGGCTTAACCATAGTTCCTTTCCTTGATATTAATTTTAACAACGAGAAAGATGAGGATGAGCCCATCGTTCCGGAAATAGACCTGATGATCAACGGTGGCCGTTTCCTCGACCGCGAAAAAGACTCACTAACCCGCATTATGGACCTTGAGCCTTATACCAGTTATCTCATCGAACTAAAGAATGACGGATTTGAAAATATTGCCTGGCAATTGCGCGATAAAGCCATCCGGGTACACGTGGACCCCAACCAGTTTAAACGCATTGACATTCCGGTGTTTCCGATGGGCGAGGTAAATGGTGTTGTGTATATCCGCAAAGGAAGAGGCCGCATTGGGCAGGGCAGAATACTTATTAATATTTACAGTGCTGACAGCGTTCGTGTGAAACAAATCATGAGCGAACATGATGGTTATTTTACTTTCCTGGGGCTTGCACCCGGCGATTATTTCGCTAAGCTCGATCCTGTGCAGATGGGGAAACTGGGATGGAACCATGAACCTGACTACCGAAAATTCAGCATTACTCCCTCCGAATGGGGTGATATTGTGGATGGGATAGATTTCACCATTTCAAAGTCACCTCAGGAAATTGCTGATGCCGAAACAGAAACGGAAACAGTCACCACCAAAGATCAACCAACAATTACCCCCCTTGATGAAATCATTAAACCCGAAGAAGAATTGTTGATGCCATCGCTGGATATTTTCGCCGGTAACTACTATGTTCAAACGGCCTCGTGCCCGACTGAGGAAATTGCCTTTAATGAACTGGCTTCTATCGAAAATCTTACAGCTTATCCATCAGGGGTGGTAGCAGTTGATAACAGGTTTAAGGTTCGCCTGGGATATTTCGAAACCAGGGAAGCAGCCCTTGCATGCCGCAACAGGTTGTTAGCCGAAAACCAGGATGCATTTATCGGAACAGTAAAAGGAAACCGGGGAAAAGTGGTGGTTCCGGCAACTTCAACAGCGATAGCCCAAAATGTTGATTCGGATAATACCAAGGCATCCGGGCACACCGCAACCGATCAAAAAACGACATCAACAGAAGTTCAGAAACCCTCAACTTATCTGCCGGGAAATCTCTCTCCGGGAAATTACTATGTTCAAACCGCTTCACTTTCAACAAAGGGAATGGCATTGCAGGAGCTTTCTTCGATAGAAAGTCTAACCGATTACCCTTCAGGAATAGTAAAAGCAGATGGAAGCTTTAAAGTTCGGTTAGGGTATTTTGCAAACCGGGAATCAGCACTCGCATGCATGAGGAGTATCCAGGCGCTGAACCGTGATGCGTTTATTGGCATGGTTAAAAAATCTGATCAGGAAATTCTTGCAGCAACAGAACCAGATCAATCCATTGAAGAAAATGTTCCGGATAAATCAACTATCGAACAAATACCTGAACAGCAAGAAGAATTACCTGCAACAAATCTGATTCCGGCATCTACTGCTACCGCAGGAACAGGAGAGCTTAACTCAGGAAATTACTTTGTACAGACTGCTTCGTGCCCCACACAAAAAATTGCTGAAAAGGAATTAGCTAAAGTTCAAAATCTTTCATCCCATCCGGTTGCGATTGTTCAAATTGACGGTAGATTCAAAGTATGGCATGGCTACTTTAACACGAGGTCGCAGGCAGATGCATGTAAAGAAGAAATTGCCACACATGGGTTTTCAGCATTTGTAGGGTCGGTGCCTCAGGATGAGAAACCCGAAATAGCTGCCATATCCGGAATAAAGGACGACCCCGATCCACCTGTTAGTGAAAATCAACCGCAACAAAGCGATGTGGTTTCATTAGATATTCCGGTGGATAGCCCTTCTGGTAAAGCACAGGATGATTTCAATCCTGACAGGGGTGGTTATTTTGTTCAATCTGCATCCTTAGCTAATGAATCAAATGCACTGCAAGAACTCGCCAAAGTTTCCGGCATTGTTAATTATCCTTCAGGAATTGTAAAGACCGATGGCCGCTACAAAGTTCGCTTTGGGTATTTCAAATCAAAACAGGAAGCAAGCCAATGTTTGCAAAATTTGAGAGACAATGGTTTTGATGCCTTCATCGGGCAGTCTGACTGGGAAACATCAGAGCCTCAGGTTATCCAATCCGACCTGACTGATCAGCCATTGCCCAATTTGAATAATGCCCTAAATATAGCCACTGGCAATTATTATGTTCAGGTAGTGGCTACCGAATCACTCACAAAGGCAAAGGAATTATATGCCGATTTTAGCGACCGGTTTTCATACAATGCAGGAATCGTGCTTGAAGGAAAAATGTATAAAGTTCGCCTGGGCTACTTTCGCAACAGCGCAGAAGCTCGTTTATGTTACAATGATCTGTTCAGCAAAGGGAAAAATGCTTTCATTGGCATTGATAAATCAAATAATACAAACGTGGTTTGGCCGTGATAAGCACCAAAATTGAACATGAAAATTTCTATTCAAAAATAAACTTCCGAAGAACTTGTTTTCCACAATAATTGCTAACTTGCAGCCAATATTCAATTTTACCTGAAATACCCATGTTAGTAAAAACCTACGGAAGTGCTATCCAGGGCGTAAATGCCATCACCATTACTGTTGAAGTAAACATTGGGAAAGGTGTAAACTTTTTGTTGGTGGGTCTCCCCGACAGTGCCGTAAAAGAAAGCCAGCAGCGCATCGAATCAGCACTCACATACAACGGCTTTCGGTTGCCCGGGAAAAAAATCGTGATCAACATGGCACCGGCTGATATCCGCAAAGAAGGGTCAGCCTACGACCTCACCATCGCGTTGGGGGTGCTCGCGGCATCAGAGCAGATCAAAGCAGAAGGTATTGATCAGTACATCATTATGGGAGAGCTTTCACTTGATGGTGGGTTACAACCCATCAAAGGAGCACTTCCCATCGCCATTGAAGCACGCAACAAAGGTTATAAAGGATTTATCCTCCCGGCACAAAATGCCCGTGAGGCTGCCATCGTGAATGATCTTGAGGTTTACGGTGTTGAAAATATCACGCAGGTAATCAATTTTTTCAATAGTGATGCTGAGTTGGAACCAACAATCATCAATACCCGCGATGAGTTTTATGCCAGCCTTAACGAATATGAGTTTGACTTTTCGGATGTAAAAGGACAGGAAAACATCAAGCGGGCACTCGAAATTGCTGCTGCCGGTGGTCACAATGCCATCCTGATCGGGCCTCCCGGATCGGGAAAAACCATGCTGGCCAAACGCCTGCCTTCTATCCTGCCTCCACTCAACCTGCACGAGGCACTCGAAACCACCAAGATACACAGTGTGGCTGGAAAAATGCACACTGAAGTTTCTCTGATTTCCATCAGACCTTTCAGATCACCGCATCATACGATTTCTGATGTTGCCCTTGTGGGTGGCGGACAAAACCCGCAACCCGGCGAAATATCGCTGGCGCACAATGGTGTACTTTTCCTTGATGAATTGCCCGAATTCAAACGTACTGTGCTGGAAGTGATGCGTCAGCCCATCGAAGACAGGGTAGTTACGATTTCCCGTGCGCGCTTTTCGGTGGAGTATCCGGCAAGTTTTATGATGGTAGCCGCCATGAATCCCTGCCCTTGCGGTTATTACAACCACCCCGATATTGATTGTGTGTGCGGCCCGGGCATCGTGCAGAAATACCTCAACAAAATATCAGGCCCCCTCCTCGACCGTATTGACATTCATGTAGAGGTGGTGCCTGTCCCATTTAGAGAATTAACGGAATCAAGGGCTACCGAAAAAAGTGAAAGCATCCGTGAACGGGTGGTCAGAGCACGCAAAATACAGGAAGACCGTTATACCGAAAACAAAGGCATCCATTGTAATGCGCAAATGACAAGCAAACAGTTGCGAAATATATGTAAGGTGGATGATACGGGACACAACCTGCTTAAAAACGCCATGGAGAAACTCAGCCTTTCGGCGAGAGCTTACGACCGGATTTTGAAAGTCTCCCGTACCATCGCCGACCTGGATGGCAGCCCCGACATCAAAACAGAACATCTGGCCGAAGCCATTCATTACCGCAGTCTGGACCGGGAAAGCTGGGGCACGTGAGAAGAAGCCAGATGTCAGATGTCAGATGTATGATGTATGATGTCAAATGTTTGATCTGTTCCGAACATCACACATCTGACATCTGACATCTGACATCTTCAGGGATTGGTATTCTGATGGAAAAACACAACACTGCAATCCGTATCATA
>CAYNDN010000007.1:0-28605 GCA_964395075.1 uncultured Lentimicrobiaceae bacterium
CTCAATCATATCCGCGAAAAATTATCCCCACTCATTGCAATTTGCAAAACACACGGCACGGCCATACGCATTGGTTCCAACCACGGTTCACTGTCCGACAGGATTATCGACAGGTATGGCGACACACCGGAAGGAATGGCCGAATCAGCCATGGAATTTGCCAGAATTTGCCGTGACCTGGATTTCCATGACATTGTTTTTTCTATGAAAGCCAGCAATACGCGCATCATGGTTTATGCCACACGGTTGCTGGTGAAAAAAATGATGGACGAAAACATGTATTACCCTGTTCATTTAGGCGTTACCGAGGCCGGCGATGGAAAGGAGGGCAGAATAAAATCTGCGGTAGGCATTGGAGCATTATTATCTGAAGGAATTGGGGATACCATCAGGGTATCGCTCACCGAAGATCCTGTAAATGAAATACCTGTAGCAAGGAATATTGTGGATTACATTCACAGTGAAAAGTTAGAATTTACAAGGGATATCTTTGGACAGTATTTTTGCCCACCTTTTGCTTTTGAGCCGAGAGTTGCTGATTGGAACAAACAGCATAAACCGGATAAAACGCCATTGGTAGTTGGGCTTCCGGGCAATTATCAGGATCAAAAACCTGATCTTATATATAAATCAGAAATCTTAAAAAACTGGCAAAAAGCCGAAAGTTTTAAAGATATCTCTCCTGAAAACCGTGATCCAGTCCTGATAGAAAATTCATCTTCCCCTTCCACGCTGGAGTTCCGGGATTTTTTCAGGAAATTAAAACACAGTAACATTAATAATCCTGTGATTCTCCATAAGCATTATCAAACGCAAGGTGAAAATTTAGCCCTTGAGGCAGCCATTGATTTTGGGCCGCTTTTCTTAGATGGATTCGGGGATGGTATTTTCATTACCTCAGAAAAAGCGTATAACACAAACCTGGCAACACTTGGTTTCGACATTTTGCAAGCCAGCGGTGCCCGCATCACAAAAACCGAGTTCATTGCCTGTCCGTCATGCGGCCGCACGCAGTTTGATATACAGGGTTCTCTAGAAAAAATAAGACAAGCAACAAGTCATCTCACGGGGTTAAAAATTGCTGTAATGGGCTGCATCGTCAACGGGCCGGGCGAAATGGCCGATGCCGATTATGGCTACGTAGGCATGGGTAACGGAAAAGTTGCGCTTTACAAAGGAAAAAAACAGGTTAAAAAAAACCTGCCTGAAAGCCAGGCCATAGAAGTTTTGATTGACCTCATCAAAGAATACGGCGACTGGATTGCACCATGAAAGCCTGCCATCAAATTAGCTCATAAAACTTTTTATCAGGTACTATGGAATTAAATCGGGCTAATGAAAAACCCGAAACAGATAAAGTTGGTCAATATTAACGGTGTGCCTGTCCCGTCCATCGGGGCTGCACCTTGCGGGACGCGATACAATTTCTATGAAGATTGCCGCCACTCTGTGGCTATATTCAAGGTGCGTTGCACCCTTAATCTTTATAGAATCCTCGAAAAAAAGATTTTGCCCTAATATGAATCCGCTACTGTGTTTTGCCATCCAATTGGTTAATTTTGCCTGCCAATTCATAAAATGAAACAGCAAAAACTTAGCGAAATCTGGTTAAAAGCTACTGTGGTTGGCAGCCTGTGGGCAACCATCGAAATCATTCTGGGCAGCTTTTTTCACAACCTGCGGGTACCCATGGCAGGTACAGCATTGGCAATGATTAGTGTTTTGCTTTTGGTGGCTTTTCACCGGCAGTGGCGCGAAAAAGGATTGCTGTGGCGTGCCGGTCTGGTATGCGCGCTTATGAAATCCATTTCGCCAAGTGCTGTTTTATTGGGCCCAATGACCGGAATTTTGACGGAAGCACTCCTCATGGAAATTTTTGTTCGCCTGCTGGGTGGAAACATACTGGGGTACATGATTGGCGGGGCCGCTGCCCTGATCAGCACTATTGCGCATAAAGTTGCAAACCTGCTCATCATTTATGGCTTCGATTTTGTGAATGTGATGGTTAATCTTTATGATTATGCTGTAGAAAAAATCGGGATTGAAGGCCTGACACCTGAAATGGCTTTGATGTTGCTTTTTGCTGCTTATGCAGCGTTAGGCATTGGTGCAGCAGTGGCAGGATATGTTATCGGAAACAAGAAATTACATACAAATACTGATGCTCTTATTGTTGAGACTGTAGCTGAGGGCAAAAGATCAGATTTTTTCTCTATTAACCAAAATCAACAATTTTCGATAAAACTGCTGTTTTTGCACCTGATCTTAATCATAAGCTGTTTGTTTATCGTAAGCAGATATTCCCTTTTATACGGATCAATTTTTATTGCAGTATATGTAATTTTTGCGGTTAGTTATTACAAGCACCCCTTGCGTCATCTCAAGCGCCCCTTTTTCTGGTTCCAGGTTTTCGTTTTAACTTTCCTTGCAGTCATTTTTTATAATGGATTTACCGAGGGAGACATTTTTAGTAAAACGGGTTTGCTGGCTGGTTTACAAATGAATATCCGTGCCATTCTGATCCTTGTCGGGTTTTCATGTATGAGTGTGGAATTGCGAAATCCGGTAATCAAAACGGTACTTATCAAACGTGGATTTTCGCAGCTTTACGTTGCACTTGGTCTTGCATTTTCAGTGCTTCCCTGGATTATAAAAAATGCGCCAAAACCCAAAGTGATATTAAAAGACCCTTCAAAAAGCATTTCCCTGATGCTTGGTTTTGCTGAAATACTCCTTGATTTGTTCAGGCAAAAGATCAGCAAACCCGAAGTGGTTATTATAACAGGCGATAAGCATGCAGGCAAAACCACATTTACATCAAAAATTGTAGAAAATCTTAAAAAAGAAAAATTTCGCATCGGCGGATTTCTGGCACCCGGATCATTTGAAAATAACCGGCGTTCGGAGTTTAAACTTCATGCTATTGAATTTGGTGAAGAGATGCCGCTTTGCAGTATTCATTTTACTGAAGGCCAGGAGGCAGGACCTTTTAGGTTTGATGCTTTGGGAATTGATTTCGGCAGGAAATTACTTTCATCAAAAAAGATAAATGATTTAGATGTTATTGTGATTGATGAGGTGGGGCCGCTGGAAATAAAGGGAAAAGGATGGTCTGATAGCCTGATGGGGTTGTTGGGCCATCCGGGAATAGTTTTAATTTTGGTAGTTCGGCGAGGGCTTGTGAGCGAAGTAAAAAATTACTGGTCGTTGCATGATGCTGATGTGTATTCAATTTGCAAGTTTGATCCTGAGGAGGTGGCACAATCCATAAGCAAAAGTATCCGCATTTTTCGCCAGGGATAACCTATCCTGAATATTTACTCCAGAATTTATAAGCTAAAAGCAAAAAACCTCCGGGAATATGTCTCCGGAGGTTTTACTCAACAGTCCATCAAAAAATTATTAATCCAAAACCAATTTTTCAATATGTTGATGTTCATCTCCCTTTATTACAACTAAGTAAAACCCTTTTGGAAAAGCTGACAGATCAAGTTGAGTATTCCCCCTGCAACTTTTATCTATTAAATTATGACCACTCATATCGCTAATGGTTACCTGATATTCTGATTCAAAATTTTCAACACCCAGGTTTACCATTCCTTTTGAAGGGTTGGGATAAACTGAAACTGTTTGTGCAATGGTTTCACCAATGTTTGTCGATTTGAGGGTAACCTCAGTTATTATCGAAATTCCGTTTTTAGCAAAGCTACCATCTGACTGACTTACTGACTCATTATATTGAACTTCTATTGCTGTTTCAGTTTGTGATCTGCTGTTGTAAACTTTAAAAAACATGGTTTCGCCCGGTGTCATGCCTTCAACTACTTCGGTCATTGGTTCATCACCAAAAACAGTAATTGCTATATTCTCATTCATTTCAGTTATTTCAGTTGCCCCAACGCATAGGCCATCTGCTGTGAAAGCTCCAATGAAATTACCGGTTTCAAGGTTTTCAAGTGCTGAGGCAGTAAAAGCTATGGCATGGCTAATGGTTGTTTGCTCACTAACATCCCAGGGAAGGTTTGGATTTGTGGTATTTGCTTCATAACCACCTTTCGTTCCACTGCATTCATCATAAGTAAACGAATTTTCCTGATTCATGGCAACGAGGTATGCACGACCCGGAACAAGCGCAGGAATATTATAAATGTTAAGTTCAGGCCAAATAATACCTGTACCGGCAATTTCTTTAACAATAAGCAAATCGCTGCCTAATGCGTCAACCAGTTCATATTGGTTTACATGACATGTTGATATTACCGGGATCATGTTCCAGCCATCATGCAGGGTGATGGTTTTGTCAGATGCAACCTTGCCGGTTAGAGTAAGTTCGCAGTTTTGTTCTACTTTAATTTTATAACCTGCATCTGTGGAGTGCAATCCTATTGTGTTCACGCCTCCGTCAGGCCAGTAAACACCAGAAATGGTTTGTGCCGTTATCAGCTCATCGGCAATGGGTTCAAAGAAGTCCTGCATTGGAACTTCGGCATCCACGTAGGTTGATAAACCACTCCAGCCCTGAGGAATCGTAATCGTGTGGACCCTGTGAATTGTTATTTTAACATCATCTGTTGCGCTTACAGTACAATTTGCACCCGGAAATGCTATAATGGACAGCGGAACCCCACCGTTTTCAATATCATTGTTTCCGGGGAAATACTCAGGAGACAGTAAACCGGCATCGCTAAAAGTACCATCTCCTGATGTTTGCCATTGTACAGCGTCCTGACCGCTAACCACAGGTTGAGGAATAAACGTTTCAAATTCAGTGATGGTCTGATCTTCACCAGCATCAGCTTCAGGATTAGCCTGAAAGCAAATATCAAAATTAATTTCATCAACCAATGTACAGGGAGCAATGGGCTGTGCCAGCGCATATACATCGATACATCCCTGGGGATAATCTACTGCAGGTGCAGGGTAATATGTTGCACTACCAGCACCTAAATCAACGAAACTCCCACCACCATTTGTGGTGTACCAGAATATGGATGAAAAAGCCTGGGCTGATTCCAGTTCGATATTGACAGGTTCTTCGTAGCAAGAGTTAATTTCGGTGAATCCGGCCACGAGTTCAGGATTGGAAACAAAACACAGTTCAAATTCAATTTCATCTACCAACGCACAGGGAGCCAATGGCTGGGCAAGCGCAAAAATAGTAATACATCCCTGTGGATAATCCACCGTTGGCGATGGTGTATATTCAACAGAACCATTTTGATTGTTGGAAAAGTCGCCACCACCATTTGTTGAATACCAGAAAATAGAGGAATAATTTCCGGCTGTTTCAAGTTGGATAGGAACCTGTTGACCATAGCATGCAAACATCTGATCAAAACCAGCCTCCAGATTTGGATTTTCGATAATGGTAATTGTCAAACAGTCGTTAATAGATTGATTACTGCCAAAAAAACCCGTTAGGCAAACTTCGGCAAACCTTCGGCAACATCTGATGCGCCGGGGATGTAAGTTGTTGTTTCGGCAGTCGGGTCTTCAAATGTTCCATCGCCGGATGTTTCCCAAAGCAAAGCACTGCAAAACTGGCTATCACCACTTAATGTGGCACCATCTTCACAAGCAGTTATATCGCTACCTGCTTCAACAGTGGCCTGTTGGGTAAAAATCATATTGATCTGGTCGCTCATATCTACTCCACATCCTTCGGCAGCATACGCCGTAACGCTCATTAATACCGGATCACCCGAAACATCGATCGTTGGCCCTGGAAAATATTCAGGAGTGAGACTTTCAGGATTACTGAAAGTCCCATCTCCTGAAGTTGTCCACAGCAATGATTGAAAATCGTCGCCGGCAGCCTCAATTTGAACAGGAATACCGGCAGGATATGTTTGGTTGTCTTCAGTGATAATTTCTACGTAAGGATCACTAACAATGTCAATAATCAATTCGTCAATAACCGGAGTATAACATGGGTAGATTGGGTATGCAGTAAGTGTGAGGGTAAAAACTCCTGTATTTAAGTCGGTTTGCCCGGGATAATAAATCGGACTTTCGCTGATCATGTTGCTGAAATAGCCATCGCCTGAGGTAGTCCATAAGAAATATGTATATTGGTCAACGCTACCGTTAAGCTGAAGGCTTTCACCAGTACAAACCACGGCGGCGTCACCTGCATCAACCTGTGGTGATGGGTAAAGTGTTACAGCAGTATTTTTTACAACCGGGGTGGTTTGACAGGGTCCATTGCCATAAACATTAACTGTAACATTAACATTGCCATTGGCCTTATCCGTTGCACCGGCGTAATATGATGTACTGATTGATTCAGGATTTTCAAAAGTACCGTCACCATCGGTTGTCCACATAACATTATTGTAGTTATTAGGAATGCATGTAACAGGTATAGGCAAATTGTCGCATTTGGTGATTGTGGCCGGAGCATTCACAGTTGGTGCCTCAAAAATTTCCACCTCAACATCAACACAGGTTTCACCCTGGGTCGGAGCCGTAGCACAAACAGAAAGTGTAAATTCAGCCAGTTGTTGGTCCATTGAGCCAGGAAAATACTGTGTAAGTTCTGATTCCGGATCGCTAAATGTACCATCTCCGTCTGTTGACCACCATATCGAAGCATAATTTTCAGCATCCGCATCCAGTATGATATTTTCACTTCCGCAAGCTTCGAATTCTGAACTTATCCCTATTGAAGCCACAGATTGAATAGTTAGCAATAATTCATCACTTGCCATTACATCGCAAGGTGCAATTGTATTTGCATTCATGGTAAGCAATACTTCTCCGGTAAGCACATCATTTTCACCTGGAAAATAAACTGCATCAAAAATATTTTCAGCATCAAAGGTTCCATCTCCTGCAGTTTGCCACATAATGCATGAATAGTTTTGGGCGGTACCTGCAAGCTGCGCGCTGCAATCCGGGCAAATCGTTATATCAGCACCTGCATTTGCTGTTGGGTTGTGGTTAACCTCCACAACGATTTGATGGCTTGAGATTTGAACCCCGTCATTAACTTCGAGGAAATACGTTGTTGTTTGCAAAGGTGAGTGGTAGGCCACCTCGTTAGTTGAGCTAAAACCCGCGGGTTGTGAAGACCAGGCATAAGAATAATTTCCTGTTGAAGCAACAAAAATATTGGCCGAAAGTGTTAATTCATCGCCAATACACGCAGAACCTGGGGAGGCGGTGGCATAGGCATCGAATTCTTCGAGGCACTGAAGTTCGGTCATTGCTGAAAGACCGAGAGGGCTCCAGCGATTGGTTGAATAATAGTTGGGATTCCAGGCCACTAAATCAACATCATATTCCTTAAATGTGGTAAAGGAATATACTTTGAAATGCATGGTTTCATTATATGCGAACCCGTCTTTTTCAGGCGTTCCGGGATCGTTACCAAAAATTGCGAAGATGATATTTTCATCACCAAGCCAAAAATCGGCACCGGCACACTTTAATTCACCATATTCATCGGTGTAAAATGCACCAATATAATCACCCGGAACCAGGGGGATATCATTAATCCGGGGGTTGGCTTCAAGCATGATGATCATGCCATGAGGATTTGATGATGTTGCCTGGAATTCCCAGCCTGTTGGCAGTGGGTTGGTTTGGGCAACTGTATGATTTAAATGAAGTGTGAGGAGTACCAGAACAAGTACGATGACCGAAGGTGTAAATAAATTTTTCATTGCTGTAAAGTTTTTTACGTTTTTGCTGTGCTTCAAAAGTAGCCCATACCTGACGGAGTAACCAAGAAAAAAAACAATTCCAGAATTGGGAACTTTACATACAATAGAATTGATCCTGAATTTTATTTTACTTTGACCATATTATAAAAAAGAAGAAGCTAAAAAAATGCTAAAACGCTTGTTATGAAACATTTTTGTGCGCCATTGCGAGAAACAAATTACCATTCATTTCACATTACAAATCAAGCTTCTAGGCAAGCAATACATTTATTAAATAAAGATAATGAGGGGTAGTTTATCACGTCCGCAATTTAACATTATGGGAGTAAGGATTGAGAATCCGACATTAACAAAACCAACATTTATGTAAATTTAATTTACTGCAAATTTTATTTTATGTAAATTTTATTTACTTTGTTAAAATTTGGAAATTATTAGGAAATATTCGGATATTTAGATATAAACGACCTTGTATTCAAGGTTATAACAAACGTTCCAAAATCGAGAAACCGCCACTAAACAAATAATGCGCCAAAAAAGGCTTTAATCACAGCCAGGAAACAAAAACGTAGTGCCTGACGTAACTTTCACCATGTAACATTTGCCTGGAACAAGCTGTTCAAGCGTGTTTCCAGGATCGCCTGGCTTGAAATAGTTATCACCATCAATTTCGGCAATAATGATTAAGTCACCAGCTAACAGGTCGTAAAGCTGTTGAGGAGCTATGGGGCATGAGTTTAAAACAGGCAACATATTCCAGCCTTCTTTCAGGGTTATGGTTTTATCGTCAACTTCAAAACCTGTTAGCTGCATACTTGCATCATTATTCATCACTAATTTTACACCGGTTGTGTTTGAGAAACCATACATGGTATTGATACCATACTCCGGCCAATAAACCTGACTAAACTTTTGAGCAAACACCAGATTACCATCAAAAGGCTCCATGATTTCAACAAACGTTTTGTCTTCATAATCAATATAAGATGAAAATCCGTTGTGACCTTCAGCAACCTGAATGGTTTGACTTTTGAAAATAAAAACAGACACCGAGTCGATAGCTGCAACATTACATGCTTGGTTGGGAAAAGCGGTAATTTTTAAAATCGCAGTATATGATTCGACATCTTCTATACCAGGAAAATATTCCGGTGTTGTTGCCGAAATATCGCTAAAAGTGCCATCACCTGATGTTTCCCATAATACAGCACTATAATTATCGATTGTTGGTGCAGGCACAAAGGTATCGCCCTGAATTATGGTGTCACTATCTCCGGCATCAACGGTTGGATATGGTTGAAACTGTAGTGTGAAAAAATCATCGCTTACAAGCGTACAAGGTTCAATGGGCATCACCATAACACCGATAATTACAGACCCCAACAGATAATCATGTTCAGGATCAGGAATGTAGGTAGGGTTAAGCAAGCCAGGATCATCAAAAACTCCGTCGCCATTAACAGTGAACCACTCGATACCTGAATAATTTGCCGCTTCGGTTTCTGTAAAAGTATAAACTTCATCATAACAAACCTGACCTGTATTTGTCCCTATTTCAACCGATGCATCGGGCAGTATTGCAACATCAACACTATCCGTTGTCGGATTTGTACAAGGATAAATAGCATAAGCCGTCATAAAAAGCCTTACTGATCCGGCATTAATATCAAGGGTACCTGGATAATAATTAGGATTTGTTACGTAAGGATTGTCAAAATATCCATCTCCCAAAGTGCTCCATGCAACATAAGTGGTATTATTTGCCATTCCCTGGAGTTGGGCTAAGCTTCCGTTGCAGGCTTCTGTATCAGGCCCTGCATCAGCTTCCGGCAATGGTGCCAGGTTAATCTGTATATTTTTCGAAGTTGAGTAATCTTCGCAAAGATCTGTGCCGAAAGCCTGGATCGTAACAACCGTTCCACCATTCAAAACATCTTCATTGCCAGGGTAATACACGGTATTCAGCATTGATGAATCTGAAAAAGTACCATCTCCCTCTGTTGTCCAAAGTGAAGTAGTATAGTTGAAGGCGAGGCTGTTTAAATTCACCGGTGAATCACTGCATGCGGTTTTCGAGGTTGGTGCATTTATGGTTGCACCATCCTGCAAGGTTATCAAAACCTGGTCAGAAACATTTCCTGCACATGGAGCAACTGAGCTGACATTTACATTGAGTTCAAATTCGCTGGAAATCAAGTCAGAAGGGCCGGGGAAATATTGGGTTGTGAGGGCATCAGGTGCTAAGAAGGTTCCATCACCCGAAGTCATCCAAAACACATCTTCATAAGAAACAGCAACAGCCTCAACAATAATATCCTGATTTTCACAAAAGCTCGGTGATCCAACAATTGTGATTTCAGGGTAGTTGGTTATATGGATGACCTTACTGTCAGTAGCTTCAGCCTGGCAGGGCTCTAACGGAAAAGCTGTTACCGATAGTTCTACCTCCATAAATTGCCGGTCGTTTTCGCCAGGGAAGTAGGTTGCCTCCTCAGAAGCAGGATCATTAAAAGTTCCATCACCAGCAGATGTCCAAAAAATCCCTGATGAATTTTCTGCCAAAGCCTCTACCATTGCACTTTGATCAATACAAATTGTATCATCCTCACCAGCATCAACTGTTGGATTCATGTTTACATGAATTATAAACTCGTGACTTGAATTGACTACTCCATCAGAAACTTCCAATAAATAAGTTGTGGTTTCGCCCGGAGCATGAGAAACAAATTGCTCATTTGCGTTCAGGCCAACCGGGATCGAAGACCACTGCCAGGCATAATTACCTGTTGTTTCGATAAAAATATGTCCCTGAAGGTTTACGGTTTGCCCAACGCATAAGGGGTTGACATCAAAAGTGGCATAAGCATCGAATTCAATTTCGCATTGCATATCAATACTTGACGACAAGCCCAGCGGGTTCCATTTGTTAGTGCTGCTATACTCCGGATCCCATGAAACGGTAGTCACATCATAATCTTTATTATTGTCCTGGTAGTAGAATTTAAAATGCATGATTTCGTTAAAGGAAAAACCATCCTTTTCGGGCGTTCCGGAGTCGTTGCCAAAAGCAGCAAATATGATGTTTTCTGAGCCGTTCCACACATCAGCCCCACCACATTTCAACTCACCAAAATCATCTAAATAAAAAGCCCCGATGTAATCACCCGGCTGAAGCGGAATATCGTTTATGCGCGGATTAGCACCAAGCACAACAATCACAGCGTGCGGGTTTTCGGTGTTCGACTGGTAATCCCAACCCGGCGGAAGAACTTCCTTGGATCTATCATCATTAGACACCTTCCGAATATTTGATACTTCATCAGCAATTTCAGTTGCAGAAAATAGGTTTAGCGTGCATATAACCAGGGTAGTAACAATCCCTGCCTTCAGGAATATGGAATTTAAACGTTTCATCATATATGTATTTTGTGCTTATCAAATCAGTAAACATGATTTAACGGAAATGGCGAATATTTGGCCCCCTTTTCGAATTAAAAAATCGGAGGTAAAACTACAATAAAAATGCTGAATGCATGTTCTTCCGGTGCAAAATCAGTATGATTTTTTATGTCCTGTCAGGCCTCAACTGAAATTTATCCTTGTTTTGAACATAGATAGCAAACATCAACCCAACAGAAATGATTATGCTAACTGCAAATAGTATATCATTCTCAATGCTTCCAAAATTTTCAACCGGGGTGCTACCTGACCCGTTGTAATAAAAATAATAAACAACTACGGCAGCACCATTATTAATAAAATGTGCAACAACAGGAAGCCACAGTGACCCTGACCATACCAAAAGGTAGCCGAAAACCACACCCAAAACCAGCCGGGGCAGGAAGCCAAAAAACTGCATGTGAAACACACTAAACAAGATGGCACTGATCCACACGGCCAAATGCACATTCCTGGTCCAGTTGTTTAAGATTCTGAGTAACACACCCCTGAATAACAATTCCTCGCCTATTGAAGCTAAAAAGGCAACCATAAAAATGTTGAGCAACAAACCTGAAATGGTTTTGGTGTTTAGGAATGCTTCGGTGAGCCTTGCGGCATTTTCCTCACTTTCACGCATCCAGTGTTCAACTCCACTTAGCCAATTGGGCAGAGCAAGTTGCTCGTTTACAGCGATCAACCAGTTGATGCCGGGCAGTATCGTGAAAACTAATACTACCGTGATCAGTAAATTAAAAAAATCCGGAAATCTGTTTAACCATAAATATTTAAATGGGCGATTGGTAATTAACATTGAAAAGATCAAAGGCGGTAAAATAAAAATCCCTACCTGACTAACTATCTGAAAATATTTGAGCAGGGTCACATCTTCGCCCTCGCTTCGTCTGGTAGCCTGAGTAAGCATGTCAAGCACATCGGTACCAAAAAAAGGGATAGCAAGCAGAACACCGGCAAAGAAAACTACCAGTGCTAAAAAAAGGGACAACAGAATTAAGATTAACATCTGTGCAAAAGGTGAACGTCCGGCAAGAAATCGATCCTGATGATCCATATTGTTGAATTTAAAAATGCAAAAATAAATTTTTCGGATTCATGCTTTTTATTATGATGCCCGGCATCCATCAATTTTATACATCCTGTCCAATGGCACCATGCTTGCATTTTTTGTTGAAATTGCTTATCTTTAAGCGATAACCTATTTGACTATTAACCATAAAAACAACAAATCTTATGAGAACACAAACCATGTTAACCACGTTGGTTTTGCTGTTTTTCCTTTGTTCGGCAGGATTCGCCCAACAGCCCGACAGGCCAAGCAAAACCAGGAAAAACCAGCCAAACGTAAATTCCAATCCACAACAAATTAACCTTGAAACAGGCTCCAGTGGAGCTTACAATGAAACGGGGCTTCCAGGAAGCAAAGGATCAGCGTATCTTAATCCAAAATTCATCAAAAGTGTAATGATTTTTAAGGATGGTACCCGCATCGAAGGCAAACAAATGCGCTTTAATTTGTACACACAGCAAATGCAGTTCATCGAAGAGGGCGACACGCTGGCACTTGGAAACCCTGAAGAAATCGAGATTATCAGGATTGGCGACAAAGCCTTTCTTTATACCAGGTTTATTGAAAACAGGGAACACAAATCAGGCTATTTTGAGCTGCTGAAAAATGGCGATTGCAGACTTTTGAAGCACTGGACGGCACTTTATCACGAGATTGATGATCAGGAAAGTTCATTCGACTATGGGTTTTACCGCGATTGTAATTGCTATCTCCAGTTTTTTATGAACCCTGCAACACCAGTAAATAAAAAGCGCAAAGACCTGGCTTTAAGTTTTGCCAGCAATGGTGAGGAAGTGCTCGATTATATGAAAGACGAAAAACTAAAACCGAATAATGATGCGGATTTGGTAAAAATTGTTGAATATTATAACAGTCTTCAGTAAAACGATAAACCATCCGTTATGCGTTCGGAAAAGAACACAAACATGGCCGCTAATGAACATATAAAGTTTGTTGGCGGCTTTTTCTTTTTTCTTTGATAAAAAAAGTCTTCAATCGATTTTTCAATAATTGCCACCTTATTCTGATGAAAATCATACATCGCCAACTGAAGTCCGGTATTGGGATGGGTTTTTCTTGAATTCGCTTACCGACACTCCGGTAATACTTTTAAACTGTGTTGATAGATACTGAACACTGCTGTATCCCATCATGTAAGCAATCTCACTCAATGTTAATTCGCCGTATTGAATAAGTTCCTTGGCTTTTTCTATCTTTTGCAGGATGATGAATCGCTCAAGGGTAATACCTTCATTTTTACTAAAAATTGAAGACATATACTGGTATGACAGGTCGAACTTTTGAACAAGATAATCCGAATTTTTTACCATAGCATTAAAAGTAGTATGATGAACCATGTCGATGACTGAATTTTTGATCTTCTCAACCAATTGTGTGTCTTTATCCCGGAGTAGTTCAAATCCTTCAGCCTCCAATATTCCGGCAATATCATCTTCTGTAATTTCTTTGGGATTGTATGAAATTTTAGATTCTCCCAATTTTATCCAGTGCACATCAATTTTATGCTCGCTGAGTGCCCGTTTGCAAAGCTTCAAACAGCAATGGCACGACATATTTTTAATGATGATTCTCTTAGTTATTAAGTCCTTCATTTCAAATATCCCCAATGTAAGGTGCAAATATAAAAATACATTCCTGCAACCAATCCAACCTTTTGCTTCCTCTTTAAAGATAATTACACATTGCTTCAGCGCACTGAAATTCCCTTTGCAGGCTCATAAATCAACCTGTTTTGCAACTGTAAAAACAAGCAATAATTACTTAAAAATGAAGTTATGAAGTATCGAATAAACAACAAGAAAAATATGAGAATGCTTACTACCTCAGCAATGCTCACTCTGGCAATGCTATTTACTCTCCCGGTTTTCTCCCAGATTGCCATTGGCGAATGGCGCGATCATCTTCCTTACAACCGTGCAATTTCTGTGGCAGACGCAGGGCAGAAAATCTATTGCGCCACCGAATTTAGCCTCTTTTATTTTGACAGGAACGACCAAAGCATAAACAGAATGTCGAAAGTAAACGGGTTATCAGATATTGGCATAAGTGCTATTGCATACAGCAATGAATACAATACCCTGCTGATTGCCTACACAAACACGAATATCGACCTCGTTAAAGATGGTAACATCATCAATATTTCTGACATCAAGCGGAAGCAAATCCTTGGCAAAAAAACCATCAATGGAATTTATTTTGCCGATAGCCTGGCATACCTGGCATGCGGCTTTGGCATTGTGGTGCTCGACATTAAAAATGAAGAGTTCCCTGAGCCCACATATTTTATAGGGGCTGAGGCCAGTCATGTTGATGTTAAGGACATAACCATTGGAAAAGACACCATTTACACTGCTACTGAAATTGGAATTTTTAAGGCGGCTATAAACAGCCCCAATCTCGCTGATTTTAACGAATGGTCAGTTGACCAACGGATTTTGCCCAACCGGAATTTTAATGCCATTGCATATTTTAGCGACATGCTGATAGCCAACTACCATCAGGAGGCATATAGCGGCGACACGGTTTTTAGGTATGACTACAGCACAAACCAATGGGAGCGGTTCCCTGAGATTGACCTCACCAAAAAATACAACATCCATCCATCGCATGATAAATTGATCATTGCAGGCCAAACAAAAGTTTATTTTTACAATCAGGATTATTCTTTGAACAGCGCAATTTATAACCTGAATGGCGGGGCAATCAATGCCCGCAATGCAACCCTGGATGAAAATGGCACAAAATGGATTGCAGACTTCACTTACGGATTGATGAAAACTGATGATAATTTTGGCGCAGATATTATCATTCCCAATGGCCCATACGCATCCAATGTATTTGATATGTCGCTTGAAAATGAACAGTTGTGGGTAGCGTCAGGAGGCCGTAACAGCGGATGGGGAAAAATCTACCTGACTGATGGAGTTTACTCATTTGTTGATGAATCCTGGGAATCGTACAACCGGGCTGCCGGATATAGTGCCTATGATTCCATATCAGATATGGTATGTGTGGCTGTTGACCCCAATCGCGCAAACCATGCTTTTGTAGGAACCTGGATGGAAGGGGTTATGGAATTCCTGGATGGTGAAATCATAAACATTTACAACGAAACAAACAGCTCACTTGAAATTTGGCCTGCCGGTGATTATGTAGCCGTAAGTGGCGTAGCACTCGACAGACAAAATAACCTTTGGGTAGTCAATTCAGGAGCCCCTAACCTGCTTTCGGTGATGAAACCCGGTGGCGAATGGCGTTCGTTTCCGCTTACGTCTTCATTAAGCGGTGCTGATGCTGGTAAGCTGGTTATAGATAGTTATGGACAAAAATGGATTACTGTCAGGGCTGATAATAAATTGGTGGTTTTTACAGACAACAATACCATTGATGATCCCACGGATGATGTTACAAAAATACTGACCAATGCAACCGGAAACGGAAGCCTGCCGGGAAACAGAATTATGTGTGTTGCTCAGGATATTGATGAGGAAATGTGGATTGGCAGTGATGAAGGGATTGCCGTTATTTATTCGCCAGGAAACATATTTACAAGCAACAATTATGATGCACAACGTATCCTGGTTGAGGTTGGCGGATACACGCAATATTTACTCGAATCCGAAATTGTTACTGCCATCGCCATTGATGGTAAAAACAGAAAATGGATCGGAACAGAACGTTCAGGCGTATTTCTGCTATCACCTGATGGCACCAACGAAATACTTCATTTTACAGAAGAAAACAGCCCACTTTATTCCAATTATATTGCAGATATTGAAATTAACGACGAAAACGGGGAGGTCTTTTTTGGTACTGACAAAGGGATATTATCCTATAAAAGCACAGCTACTAAGGGCAAACCTAATAACAATGATGTGCTTGTTTATCCTAACCCTGTCAGGGAAGGCTATCAAGGTAAAATTGCCATAAAAGGCCTGGTTGTAGGTGCTAATGTAAAAATTACGGATGTAAGTGGTACATTGATCTATGCCACAACCGCAGGGGAATACGAAGAAAATGAACCAGGTGGAAATGAAGGAAATGGCAAATATGGTGGCCAGGCAATTTGGAATGGGCATAGTTTTGACGGCCGGAAAGCAAGCACAGGTGTTTACCTTGTTTTTGCCACCGATGACGAGGGAAATGAAAAAGTAGTTGCGAAAATCCTGTTTATCAATTAGGCCGGCAGGCTAACACAGTTACTGATGCTACAGGCTACCCGAGGCATTGTCCTGAAAACGGTTAAGTATTCCGAAAGCAGCATCATTGCGAAAATTTATACTGAGCAATTTGGTTTGCGGTCATACATTGTTAAAGGTTTGGCCGGCAAATCGAAATCCAACAAAAAGGCACTTTTTCAGGGTTTGAACTTACTCAACATGGTAGTTTATGAAAAACAGGGTGCCAATCTGCAAAACATCAAAGAAATTGAACATGCCTTTGTTTTCGGTAAAATTCCCTATGATATCCGAAAAAGCTCAATTGCCATGTTTATTAATGAAGTACTGTATAAATCGCTTTTGGAAGAATCCGAAAACGGCGAATTGTTCAATTTCCTTTATTCATCAATTACTAGCCTGGATCAATCTGAAAAACTCATTATTGAGTTCCATATCAGGTTTCTCATTGCATTTTCTAAGTACCTTGGGTTAATGCCACAAAACAATTATTCCGAAACAAACAATATCTTTGATCTTCAGGAAGGCGTTTTTGTGAGTGACCAACCACTTCACAGCAATTTCTTAAATGTAAATTCAAGTTCAATGTTCAGCAGGGCACTGAGCAATAAAGCACAGCAAATTTGTAAATCTCAGGCCGGGCGCAACGAACTGCTGGAAAAAATCATCCTGTATTACAGCCTGCACCTGCCAACATTTGGCGATTTAAAATCTCACACAATTCTGAAACAAGTTTTAAATGATTAGCACAATAAATTTTAAAAAAATATTTTTTCTGTTGATCTTTGTGGCAATGGTTTTTACATCGTGCAATACTTCAAAAAAAGCCAGAAAAAGCAAAGATTGCGATTGTCCGCGATGGAGCAAGGCAGAGATAGAAGTTTACAAGGATGAACAAAGAAAAGTATAGAGAGGTATTGCTTAAATACATCCCTGCTTCGTCGTTTGAGCAGGTTTACACATTGATCGTTCAACATGGCGTTCACCTGAATATTACCCGTGAACGAAAAACCCGGCACGGCGATTTCAGACCACCGGTTAAAGGCAAACCGGCCAGAATTTCGGTGAATCATAACCTGAACAAGTATGCTTTCCTGATTACTTTTTTGCATGAACTCGCGCACCAGGTAACCTGGAAAAATCACAAAAATCGTGTTAATCCGCATGGCCGGGAGTGGAAAGGAGCATTTGCTGATTTGCTGGAACCTTTCATCCGAAACGGAAGTTTCCCTGATACAGTGGCCAGGTTACTTAATAAAGATGCCTCAGCACTTTATCATTCTACAGCTACCGACACTGAACTTTTCCGCGAACTCAAAAAACATGATAAAAAAAATGGTCTTGTATTACTGGAATCATTACCTGATAATGTAGAGTTTATGCTAACTAACGGTGCAAAATTCAGGAAGCTGCACAAGCGCAGGAAAAATTTCCTGTGCATAAACCTTCATAACAACAGACAATATGTTTTTAATCCGCTTGCCGAAGTAATCCCATTGGATTGAGGCCGATAGAACAGGTTTATTATTTTTGCATTTGTTTCAAAGCATCTTTAAAATATTAACAACATAAAACCAAACAAAAATGAATAAAGACTACTATTGTGTAATTATGGCCGGTGGTGTTGGTGCCAGGTTCTGGCCCATGAGCCGCACCGATCACCCCAAACAATTCATCGACATTTTAGGAACCTGCGAAACCCTCATTCAGCAAACCTTCAATCGTTTTGTGAAAATTTGCCCGCCCGAAAATATTTACATCGTCACCAACGAAATATATAAAGACCTGGTTACCGCGCAAATACCACAGATGCCTGAAAATAATATCGTGCTGGAACCGGCCATGCGCAATACGGCTCCATGTATCGCCTACGCCAACTACAAAATCAGCGAGGTAAATCCCGACGCCAAAATTGTTGTGGCGCCTTCCGACCACCTGATTTTAAATGAACAGGCCTTCCTGTCAGATATACAGAAAGCACTGGAGGCAGCCACCGAAAACAACTGGCTCATAACTCTGGGCATAAAACCTTCAAGACCCGACACCGGATACGGTTACATCCAGTATAGCGATCAGGAGAAATATGAAAAGAACCCAAAAATAACCAGGGTAAAAACCTTTACCGAAAAACCTGACACCGAACTGGCTGAAAAGTTCCTCGAAAGTGGCGATTTCCTCTGGAACGCAGGCATTTTCATCTGGTCATTAAAAAGTATTATGGCTGCTTTTGATGAACACCTGGATGATGTGAACGACTTGTTTGCCGAAGGCGTTGGCAAATACAACACAGCTGAGGAAAAAGGATTCATCAATGAAATTTATGCATCATGCAGAAAAATTTCTATTGATTATGGTGTGATGGAAAAAGCATCGAATGTTTATGTACAGGCCGCTGATTTTGGGTGGTCTGATCTTGGAACCTGGGGATCACTTTATGATGTTCGTGATAAGGACGAAAACAAGAATGTGGTTACCGGCGAAAAGGTGATGTTATACAATACAAAAAACTGCATCATCAACATGCCAAAAGATAAGCTGGTGGTTTTGCAGGGATTGGATGATTATATTGTAGTGGAAAATGACAACGCACTGCTGGTTTGCAAAAAAACCGACGAACAGCAAATCCGGGATTTTGTGAACGACATCAAAACCAGGCAGGGAGAACAATTTATTTAATTAAATATGCTTACTAAAATTTTTACTCGATGAAAAAACTATTTATCATTTTATCGGTATTCATTCTTGGATTGAATACATCGGCACGGGCCGACGAGGGCATGTGGCTGCCTTTATTTATCGAAAGACTCAACTATGTTGACATGGAAAAGATGGGACTGCAGCTCACTCCCGAAGAAATTTACAGTATCAACAATTCAAGCCTCAAAGATGCAATCATTATTTTTGGTGGTGGTTGTACCGGTGAAATCGTTTCACCTGATGGGCTAATTTTCACAAACCATCATTGTGGATACGGCGCCATCCAGTCGCATTCAACCATCGAACACGACTACCTGACTGATGGCTTTTGGGCCATGAACAGAAACGAAGAACTTCCCAACGAGGGCCTCACAGCCCGGTTCCTGGTTCGCATTGAAGATGTTACTGACCAGGTGCTGTCGGAACTAAACAATGACATGACAGAAGGTGAAAGGGACGAAAAAGTGCGCGAAATCTCCAAAAAAATTACTGCTGAAGCCATCGATGATACCGATTATAATGGATATGTAAGAGGTTTTTTTGCAGGAAACGAATATTACCTTTTTATTTACGAAACATTCAGGGATGTAAGATTGGTTGGTGCACCACCCTCATCAATCGGAAAATATGGTGCCGACACCGATAACTGGATGTGGCCGCGCCATACCGGCGATTTTGCCATTTTCAGGGTTTATGCTGATGAAGATGGAAATCCGGCTGAGTATGCTAAGGATAATGTTCCTTTTAAATCAAGGCACTTTTTACCCATTTCAATTGACGGTGTTGAAAAAGGCGATTTTGCTATGATCATGGGCTATCCGGGCGGAACCGACCGTTACATGTCCTCATGGCAGGTTGATCTGGCTGTGGAAGCATCAAACATGACCATCGTGGATATCCGCGACAGAAAACTGAAAATCATGCGCGAGTATATGGATGCTGATGATGGTGTTAGAATCCAATATGCCTCAAAATATGCCCGCACCTCAAACTACTGGAAATATTACATCGGCCAAACCAAAGGCCTGAAAAGACTTAAGGTTTCCGATAAAAAGCGCAAACAGGAGGCTGATTTCGACAATTGGGTAAATGCCAATCCAAAAAGAAAGGATAATTATGGTGAAGCACTGAAATTGCGCCAAGAAGCAGTTGAACAAATCAAAACCATGAATTTGGCACAAATTTACCTGAATGAGGCCATTTCGAGGGGCAGTGAAATATTGCTCTATTCCAGAAGATTCAATGAACTCAAAGAATTACTATCGGCAAAAGACAAGGACGACGAAGCCATCGAACAGGAAATCGAAAAACTGAGATCAGGTGCTGACGAATACTTTAAGGATTATTATTTGCCCATCGATCAAAATATTCTGGCTGCCATGCTTGAGATGTATTACCAAAATGTGCCCAAAGCGCAGCAACCTGCAATGCTGGCCGAAATAAATAAAAAAGGATTTGATAATTATGCAGAATATGTTTTTGATAAATCCATATTTGCAACTAAAGACGGTGTGAATGATTTCCTGGATAAACCAAAAGCCAAGAAGATAGATAAAGACCCTGCGGTAAAGCTGGTTAACGCATTCATCGAAACCTTGCCACAGATCCGCAAGGTGATGGGAGAGGCCTACGACAAACAGTCAAAAGGAGAGCGCTTATACATTGCCGGCCTGCGCGAAATGAATCCTGATAAAACCTATTATCCTGATGCCAATTTTACGATGAGACTCACTTATGGCCAGGTGCTCGATTATTATCCGGCTGATGCTGTACACTACGATTATTATACCACCCTTAAAGGTGTGATGGAAAAAGAAGACCCATCCAACTGGGAGTTTGTTGTTCCCGAAAAACTCAAGGAGTTATATCAAGCAAAGGATTACGGCCCCTACGGAAAAGATGGAGAAATGGTGGTTGGCTTTATCACCAACAACGACATTACAGGTGGAAATTCCGGTAGCCCGGTCATCAACGGAAAAGGAGAACTGATCGGTATTGCCTTCGACGGAAACTGGGAAGCCATGAGTGGTGACATTGCCTTTGAGCCGGAATTGCAGCGTACGATTTGTGTGGATATTCGGTATGTGCTTTTTATCATCGATAAATATGCCGGTGCTACCAACATTATTGATGAATTGGAGATTGTAAAAACAAAGTAAATGAATTACAGCACATAATACCAATTGGTCAATTACATAAATTTTAGAACCCGGAAAACCGTTTTTCCGGGTTTTTTTATCTCCTCATTAAATTAATACAAACTTAACTGTTGCTTAAAATTCAATTTAGAATCTCAGGGTTTCTTTGTTAAAGTCATTTTGAATAACAAAACCCATGAGAAAACTAGTTATTTCCAAAGAGTTAACCAATCGAGATCAAATTTCGGTGGATAAGTATTTCTCCGATATTTGTCGTTTTAATCTGTTAGATTCAACGGATGAAATAAAACTCACACGCAGAATAAAAGAAGGGGATCAGCATGCCCTGAAAACGCTCGTAACTTCCAACCTGAGGTTTGTTGTTTCGGTTGCTAAAAAATACCAGCACCAGGGGCTACCTCTATCCGACCTGATAAATGAAGGCAATCTTGGACTTATTGAAGCGGCCAAACGATTTGATGAAACCAAAGGATTCAAATTTATCACGTATGCTGTTTGGTGGATCAGGCAATCAATTATAAAAGCCATATCAGAACATTCGCGCATTGTAAGGCTTCCGGCAAATCGCATACATACTATAAAAAAAATAAATAGTACGATCAACCGGCTGCAGCAAGAACTCAACCGTGATCCAGACGAGTATGAGATATCCACCCAAATGAATACAAAGGATAAGGATACGCGAGAGAGTATTGAGTTTATGAATTGTCAAGTTTCACTGGATGCACCGACAGACCAAAATAGCGAAACCACCATTTCCGATTTTATCTTCAACGACCAATCTCCCTGGCCAGATAAAGAACTGGAAAAATTCTCCATCAAATACGAAATCCAAAGAGCCCTGAGCACCCTCAACAACAGAGAAGCTGAAGTGATTAGCCTGCATTATGGTCTTGACAGCGGAATGCCCATGAGCCTGCAATCCATTGGTTATCGGTTCTCACTTTCCGAAGAGCGGGTTCGTCAAATTCGGAGCAATGCCATAAAAAAACTTCGCAATCCGGTGATTGCTAAGCCACTCCAAAAATTGATGGCCGTTTAAGTTTTTCCTCCTCCCCCGAATTTATATTATTTTTGGCAAAACCAAATCGTTTGATTATGCGCCAATTATATTGTTTGTTTCTATTTCCTGTGCTGTCGCTAACAGCTATTGCTCAGCAAAAAACCATTGTCATCAATGAGTTCATGGCTGATAATGCTTCTGTAATTGCTGATGAGTCCGGAAAATTTGAAGACTGGATCGAAATTTATAACTATGGTGATGAGCCTGTGAATATTGGGGGATGCTTTTTTACAGATGATTTCGCTGATCCGGTTCTTTTCAGGATACGGCAGGGCAATGATTCTACCATCATTCCGCCAAAATCTCACCTGCTGCTTTGGGCTGATGATGATTGGGAAGAAGGTATTTTTCATCTGGAGTTTAAACTATCGAGGCAGGGTGAGCAAATTGCAATTTATGATGAGGATGGTGCAACATTGATCGATAGTGTGTCATTCAGGATGCAAATACCGGATCAATCCATGGGCAGAAAAAGTGACAATCATCCAGCATGGATCAGTTTTGAACAGCCTACCCCCGGTAAAGCTAATGGGAAATTGGACTGAAAAATCAGGTCAACACTCACATAATCAATAGTTTATAATAAAATGTTGTGGAAAATTTTAGACAAAAAAAATGTCCTTTGCTCGGAATGAGGATGGAAATGTGAGCAAAGGACAAGTGCAATCAATTAATCCCTAAAAATCTGTTTGTCATTTAAAAAAAATTACCCTGTTAAAAAAATAAATGACACGTCAAAGATAAGTTCAACAGGATGCGTTTGTCCACTTTCGATCAGTTAACGGTGGAACCTGGCAAGTTAACGGTAAGTTTCATCGATCAAACGTTTTTTAAACATTTTCAAAAGCAGAAATTCCTGCATTAATTTTTGAAGCCAGTGTATCATGCTCCGATTTTACCTGCAAGAACCAGTCTTAGTTGGCTTGAACACAATCTCTGTTGTTGTTCAGCTAAAGTTCACTTAGAAATTGCAATATGTCTTCCATGGTATCAAATTATCTTACATTTGAAACAGCTTTTTCACATTGGAGTTCAAATATTGGAAACAAAGGTTAACGAAATTTCAGGGCGCTTTGGGTTAAAGATCACGTTGCTCATGACGGGCAGCCTTACCGTTATGGCCGGTGCGGTTATCACCTCAGCCATACCCAATGTGAAAGAATATTTCGGGGGAAATCAAAACGCCGAATTATTGAGCAAACTCCTGGTAACGCTTCCATCACTTTTTATTGCTGTTGTGGCTCCGTTTGCAGGCAGACTGATTGACAAATCCGGACGAAAAAAAGTGCTGTTGTGGTCGCTGCTGTTCTATGCCCTTGGTGGAACATCCGGACTTTACCTGTCCAATATTTATCTTTTGCTCGCCGGAAGAGCTGTACTCGGTTTTTCGGTTGCCGGAATCATGACCATCAATACCACTTTGATTGGTGATTATTTCCATGGGAAGATGCGTAGCAGATTCATGGGCTGGCAAGGAGCATTTATGGGATTTGGTGGTGTGTTGTATGTGGCTGCCGGTGGCCTGCTTGCCGACATTTCGTGGCGCTGGCCTTTTGCAGTTTACAGTGTTTCGCTGGTACTGTTAATGTTAGCTTACAGATATTTATACGAACCGGATATCGTGGACAGGAAAGCAGGTAAGCGTGTTCAGAAATACGCAAATCTGAAGGTTAAAAAGTATGTGCTTCTTTATGTGACGGCATTTTTTGGGATGCTGTTTTTTTACCTGATACCCACCCAGGTTCCATTTCTATTGCAGCTCAATGGTGTGATGACAAGTTCGACCATTGGTTTTACGATCAGCATTTCGGTGATGGCAGGAGCCATTGTTTCACTGGCATACGGCTACATCAGGATGCGGTTTAATTTTTACAGGATTTTTGTTTTAACTTTCCTGTTAATGGGAACGGGGTATATCATAACCTCGGTTCTTTCGGGGTATGCCGGAATTTTGTCCGGACTGATTGTCGCCGGATTTGGAACCGGTATGCTGATGCCCAACACAAACCTGTGGTTGATTTCTATTGCGCCCCCGGGCCAACGAGGCAGTATGGTCGGGATACTCAATCTGGCGGTGTATGGCGGCCAGTTTATATCGCCGGTTTTTGTTTCTCCAATGATTGCATTACGTTCTATCGAATTTTCTTTTCTGGTTTGCGGCGTGCTCATGCTTTTTATGGCTGCATATTTTTATGTTTTGCACAGGCAGTCTATAAATTGAATTTATGAAAAAGTGTTGCTAATGGCCTGTGTGTGTGGCAGGGATTGGAGCGGCACCCCGGTGAAGTTGAGGCAGATATTTTTGTTATGGGGCGGAGGCGACAGCCCACGTACCCATTACAAAAATACGCCGAAACAAACCGGAGTATAGCGGAAAGCCCGGCTGCCACCCAAAATAAAACCATCAATGACTACAAATTTCTTAACTTTCCAAAAAAGCAACATAATTGTTATGCGTTGTGCTTCATTACCCGCATCAATAAAAGCTTTTGAATTACTGTTGATATTAGACTATTTTTGTGGCTTGATTTTTAAAAAATATTGAGTATGACTAATGATAGGAACAGACCGGAAACACCAGAAGAGAAAACCGGCTCGTCGGTAAATTTTATTGAAGCGATAATTAATGAAGAGCTTAGCGAGGGGAAAAATGATGGCAGGGTACATACGCGGTTTCCCCCGGAACCCAACGGATACCTGCACATCGGACATGCAAAATCGATATTGCTGAACTACGGTATCTCACAAAAATATAATGGCAAATTCAACCTGCGTTTTGACGACACCAACCCTACCAAAGAAGAGCAGGAATATGTGGATTCGATTTTGGAGGATGTGAAATGGCTGGGTGCCGACTGGGAGGATCGCCTGTTTTTTGCTTCGGATTATTTTGATCAGTTATATAACTGGGCAGAAGACATGGTGAAAAACGGAAAAGCTTATGTTGACGATCAATCATCGGAAGATATTGCCGGCCAAAAAGGAACGCCCACAAAGCCGGGAACAGAAAGTCCGTACAGAAACCGTTCGGTGGAAGAAAATCTGGATTTGTTTCGCCGTATGAAAGCCGGGGAATTTAAAAATGGTGAAAAGGTGTTGCGGGCAAAGATTGATATGGCGCATCCTAACATGCACATGCGCGACCCGGTGATGTACCGGATTATTCATGCCAGCCATCACAGGACTGGCGACAAGTGGTGCCTCTACCCCATGTACGACTGGGCACATGGCGAATCGGATTTCCTTGAGGGAATTACCCACTCTATTTGCACACTGGAATTTGAAGTACACAGGCCATTATATAACTGGTTTGTGGATCAGATACAGCAAACTGATTACCGCCCTCGACAAATTGAGTTTGCCCGGCTGAATATTACATATACCGTGATGAGCAAGCGAAAGCTGCTTGAGTTAGTAAACGAAAAATATGTATCCGGATGGGACGACCCCAGAATGCCAACAATTTCGGGATTGCGCCGCAGAGGTTACACCCCGGAATCATTAAAGATATTTGCAGAAAAAGTGGGCGTGGCCAAGCGCGACAATGTGATTGATGTAGCCCTTTTGGAACACAGCATCAGGGAAGACCTGAACAAAAAGGCTCCGCGGGTGATGGCCGTTTTGAATCCAGTGAAGTTGATCATCACCAACTATCCGGAAGGTGAAACAGAAATGGTTTCATTGGACAACAACCCTGAAGACCCTGAAAGTGGTAGCAGGGAAGTGCCTTTTTCGGGGGAGGTATATATTGAAAAGGATGATTTTATGACCGATCCCCCAAAAAAGTTTTTCAGGCTTGGCCCGGGGCGCGAGGTTAGGTTGAAGGGTGCTTACATCGTAAAATGTGAGGATTATAAGCTGGATGAAGCCATCGGTGAGGTTTCTGAAATTTATTGCACCTACGACCCTGAAACCAAAAGTGGCGGCTCAGGCAGCCAGCGCAAGGTAAAGGGTACTCTGCACTGGGTGTCATCACATCATGCCATAGATGCGCAGGTGAGGATGTTCGACCGGTTGTTTAAATCCGAGGACCCATCGAATGTACCTACAGGAGAGGACTTCAAACAAAACCTGAACCCGGAATCATTGAAAATTCTTGAAAACTGCAAACTGGAACCAGGCCTGAAGAATGTGAAGCCGGGAGATAAATTTCAGTTTCAAAGGCTGGGATATTTTTGTGTGGATAAGGATTCTACATCTAACGGACTGGTTTTTAACCGCACGGTTCCTTTGCGTGACTCCTGGTCGAAGAAGCAGGCAGGGAGTAAGAAGTAGGAAGAAGGAAGTAAGAAGTAGGCAGTCAACAGTTTGCAGTCAGCAGTAGGAAGTCAGCAGTTTGCAGTAGGAAGTCGGGAGCAGGAAGTATGTAGTAGGCAGATAGCAACATGACCTAACCTGGACTATCATAAATTTATGTAACTAAAATTACCGCGCACTGAAGTACGCGGTAATTCGAAAGACATTTTTAGAACCTTATTTTTTGAACCAGGGACGGACGAGAGCAAAGAGTGCCACGAATGCCCAGGTGCCTTCGAGAATGACAAAAGGCAGGAAATTTATTAAAACAGAGGCATAACAGGCGAGAGCTGCACCTATTAAATTTAAAAGAATGTAGCTCTTGTTTTCTTTTTGGACAACCCCAAACAGGTTGAGAAAAAAAGCGAGAAGGAGTAGCGTTACACCTGTAGTCCCAAATACATCAGCGATATTCATAAATGGTAGTTGATCCCTGCAAAAAAGTTAATCTCTTTTTACGGCAAACATTTCCCCAAACTTAACAGCACTACTTTTCCATTCAACAGTGTATGGAATATAAAACATGGGAATATCTTTTTCATTCTTATATTGTATGTCGATACTAATGGCATCTGTGGCTTTGGTTTCGTCTAACTGAACTTTTGCTTCGCATGCAATGGCATAGCCCAGCGCATCATGGTTTTGGTACTGATCTTTGAAATATTTTTCCAGTTCTTCTATAATCTCACCATTGGATGGAACATTCTTTGGGTCGATTTCCATTTCGCGATGATGTGTTCTGCCGTCGTTTGTGGTCAGGGCACCAAAGGGTGCAAACTCTGTTGTTTCCAAGAGCAGGTCGGTGGCATAATTCTCACAGTGCGAAAGCAGGTTCTGAATGTGGTCGGGCAGATTCATGATGAAGTGTTTTATTTGGCTGCGAAGGTAGCATACTTTGTGGTTAATTCATTGCTCCATCGGCATTGGATGGGGTGATGTGAATAACCTGGTCAAAAATTTCCGACTTTGTGAAGATGTAATTTTCATTCCAGTCAGGTTTGTTCTTTTTTTCGATGAAATTGAAAAAGCTGAAAAAGTTGCTTACCAAACGTAGATTAAAGCACCGGTCGGGCCTGGAAGCAGAATTCCGGTAAGTGCTGATTATTGCTGGAAATGCACGATGGTATTTTTCTGCATAAAAATCTGAAGCCCGTGGTACATCGCCATATTTTTGCAGGGCGATAAGGATGAAGCCAATGCCAGAATTACCATAGTTGGGAGCATCGTAGCCATCGAGATAGCCCATATTAAATTTCATGGTGTAAATCTTCAGGATTTCGTTGAGCAGTGATCGACGGTTCCTCACTATTTTTTCACCAGCCTTTGTCAGCGAAAGTTTATAATTCCGTTTTTTTACCACACGCGACAGTTCCAGCACAATTCTCGCCTTATGCACCGAGGCAATGTCCTGCTCTTTGGTTGGCTTGTAAAAAGAATATTTAGCCATGTCCTCGGTGAAATATTTTCCATACACACCAAAAACAACCTTTACCGGGAGGTTCCCGGCTTTGGTTAATTTTAGTTCGCCGGCTTCTCTGATTTTCCCAATGATGTATTCAATAATTCGCAGGAATGGAATCTGGTCAAGCACCTCATCCGCAATATCCTTTTTAACCCTTATCAGCGAATTTACTTCAAAAGGCCTGTACAGGATATTTTGCATTTCAGCGGGTGAGTATCCCAAAAAATCATCCACCGCCTGATTGTTCATCATAAAGCTGACCATCTTGCCAAGTTCGTCAAAGTTTGGGTCATTTGTGTTTTCTTCCATATCACAAAATTCTTTACATTCAAATATTTATTGTTGTATTTCCTATATTTTACAAGATTAAGAAAAAAATACGGAAATCAAAAATTTCGAAATTTTATTATTTTTGCACGTATTAATTTTTTAAATATTAAACGTGTAATGATTACAAAGCTGACTTTAACCATCGAACGTTCGCTGATCGCGAAAGCCAAACAACACGCAAAATCACAGGGTAGCAGTTTATCAGAA
>CAYNDN010000008.1:0-22536 GCA_964395075.1 uncultured Lentimicrobiaceae bacterium
GATTCACCTGTATAGATTTCTGTAACATCAGAAGTGAAATTAGCCTGTAGCGTCTGGATCAGATCAAAGAAGATCAGGAACTGCTCCATGAGCGCATCCCTGTTGGCATCCAACCCGCCAAACTCAAATGAAGTTCCGATGGTTTTATAACCTGCACCTTCGTTGATTACGGCACAACCATAGTTTGGTGATTGATTTTCGAGGATCAGTTCGCCATTTCCGGTGGCTTGCAGATGATCTATCCAGTTGTTTTCGCCGGTGTATGAAAAGCTCATCCCATCGGTCATGGTTCCATTAATCCCGAGAACTGTTCCAAGATTTCCACTTCCATCGGATGTGCCATTGATCCCAAACATATCATGGACGGCAGTCTGGCTATCGTAATACCAGGTATCACCACCTTCCATATAAATATTGCCACCCTGATTAAGGTAAGCAGCTAATGCCTGGCCTTCTGACGAACTCAAAACATGGTTGTTGCTGTATATTCCCAGGCAAACAAACAAGTTGCTGTACAATTCCGGATCGGCGGGAAAGGACGTTGTGTATTCCGAGGCAATTCCATGGGTATCCATAGCAGAAATGATCTGATTGGCTGAACTGCTGTTTTCATCCAGATCGATAACCAAAACAGGTATCTGGCCGGCAACGAGTGAAAAGCTTCCCTGTCCTGAAATGCCCATCTGGGCAGTAATATCCATCCCAAATGCTATGGTCTGGCCTGGAGGCGTACTACTGCTACAACTCACCTGAAATGCTGCGGTGCCTGATTCATCGGGGCTCAGATCGCCATAAGATTGCGGTTCGGAGGATAAAATGTTTATGTAAGGACTGGAAGAATTTAACTCACCAAACACCCCGAAAGCCTCCGATGATCCTGAATTGGTGATTTCAACCAGCAGGTTTACAGTTTCACCGGGATCAAGTTTCCCGTTTCCGTTTCCGGCCGGATCGCTGATGTTATAAGATGCGAATTCCAAAACCGGGGAATGTCCTTCAAAATTGAAGGTGCTTTGCCAGATGTCGGTTCCATCTGTGATTTCAAGATCAAAACCCAGCACCTCACTATCAGGGATGTCTTCGCTGATGGTAACAGTAAATGCATTGTCAACAGCGAGAATTTCACCGGCAATGATTGCAGGAACAACAGCCGATGACTGAACAATGGACACATAAGAACTTTGCGATGAAAGTTCCAGGTTTATGTTAGTTCCTGTTTCGTTTCCGAGATTTTCAATATCGATGTCCAAATAGATCATTTCACCATAATCTGCCATGCCATCATTGTTTCCGGGGGTATCATCCAGTGTGAATCCATTAAGTGTTATGTAAGGGCCATTTGGCGATGCTACCATAACGGTTCCAAAATAGGGTTGCAGGTTTTGGCCTGTTATCACCACATCAACCTCACCGGGTTCCGTTATCGGAATCAGTGAAATTTCCGCTGTTCCCGATGCATCGGCCAGAGCAGCCCCGTATAACACACCATTTTTTGAAATTGCCACATAGGCGTAAGGATCGCAGTTTACGGTGAATAACTCCGAAGCCAGCGGCATAATGGCCGGGTAGCTTGCACTGATAGTTGGAGGCTGCGAAAAATAGATCATCAGCGATGGATCCCCCATCAGGTGGTAGATTTCCCAGTAATAGTTTGTGAGCGAAGAACCGGATTGAGTAACGGCAAGGTTCCCGGCAGAAGGCATCTGGCCCTGGGTTATAAACCAATCGTCAGTAGTAATCCCCCCCTGATCATGAAAAGTCCGGTCGTAGGCCCCCAGGTTGTTTGAATGGTAGGTTGGGTTCGCCGATATGGGTTCCAAACCAACACCCCACCAAAAATCTTCGTCCCAGTAAGTGCTGTTTGACCCCCCAATATACCCGATTGCTCCTTTTAGTGGAGCTCGCAGGATTTCTTCGCCGAAGCAGGTGGTCTGAAATTCAACGGATGAGCAGCAGTTACCCACCATCAGCGGGTAGCGGTGCGAATTGGTCAGTGCTGAAATATGGGATGTGGTAAAGCCTGGATCGGCCCAGCCGGAAGGGCTACAATGTGCCGAATAATTTGCATAGGCCACACCATCGCTCACATTTTGCCTGATGTTTTGGGAATAATTACCTCCTGATGGTTCAGGCTGCAAATAGGTGTGTGAATACAGCCCGTGTGCAGCATTAAAATAATACTGGGTTCCATAATTTATCTGACCGTTACCCCAGGTGAGCTGGTGCGAATTATCATGTCCGGCAACCATCACCACCTCATCTAAAAATGATGGGTTGGGGAAAGCATACTGTTCATATTCCAGGGTTTTATCCAGCTGCGGCTGAAGTTGTGAAAGATTATTGGCTGAAAATCGTCCATAAAAACATTCAGGGAATTTATCGCCGGTGTATTCGCAATAATAAAGATCGGTAACATGAGAACCTGCAGTTCCACTAAATGCAGGTATCTGGGCAACATCTCCCACAAATAAAACAAAGGACTGTGGATTGTAGCCCTGTGGCGGATTATTGTAAAAGCCCGAGAGATAGTTTTTAATGGACGTGGTGGAAGATCCCACGGAAGGGTCATCCGTGTATGCCTCAACCACCTTGAACCCTTTTTTGGTTTTCCACTCCACAAATTGCTCCAGTGAAGTTTGAAACATGGGATCGGAAACGATTATATAGGTAACGGGTTCAGCATCAATCAGAGCATCTCCATTAAAGTGCTCCGGTTTTTGATGATTGATCAGCGGTGCGAAAGTGCCTTCGAACCATGGAGAGAATACACGGGCCTGTTCTTGCTCAGTTGCCTCGATCTGGCCACTAACAAAGTTGATTTTGCAATCGAAGGCGGTAGTAATTCTTAACTCGCCGGTAACCGGATTGTACATCACCGGGCTGATTTCGAGGCGGGCGATTCTCACACCACGCATCATTCCCAAATCCACAACTTTTATCAACTCCTGTCCGAACCAGTCATTAGTCTGGTAAAGTTCCTCATCAAAAATGAAATGCGAATTATCCGGATCATCACTTTTGGAAACCGGCGGCTGGGCAGGGAAAACAAGGTGATCAACATCATATTCTGAAAGCTTGATGGTTTTGTTTTCCTGATTGGATATGGAGATATCTGCTCGTGCGCCATAGGGCAATTCGATGAGCTTTTTAAGTACCGGTAATTTGGGTGCACCTTCTTCGTTGGTGTGATTATGGCCTTTAACTGAAATCTGTGAAAAAATTCCTCTTCCTGTATTTACCTCAAAAGCCGATAATGTGGAAAGCTCATTCTTAAAGCTGAGCATTTCTGCATCCGACTGTAAAATGGTAAATTCATTTTCATGATCTGCAACTTTAATTTTCTGTGCATTTCCGAAAAAGGGAAAAATAATAATTAAACAAAGCGTTGGCAGTAGTTGACCTTTTGAGCGATAGATGTTTTTGAGCATAGGTTTGTCGTTTAAATGAAGGTGTAAAAATAATGATTAATCCTGAAGGATGAACAAGATCAGGTATGTGATTAGCAATATATAAAGGTTACATTGAATAAATAAGTTTCGGGTTAAATCAATTTCTTAATCAGGTTCATGGGCAGGAACAATTTACCACTTCCCGGAAGCATTTCAAAACCATACCGCTGGTAAAATGCAACAGCATGCTTATTAATTGGGTCTACTACAACGGCCATTGCACCAATGCTTTGACTTGATAAGGTAAAACTCCTGAAAAGTGCATCCAGTAGCAAATGCTCACCAAGTCCGGTTCCTTTCATCGAAATATCCCTTGCCAAACGGCCTAACAAAATTACAGGGGCATTGTAGTTTTTGGGCAATTGTTTCAGGTATTTTTGTGGTACTATTTCACGACCAAGGCTTTCGCTTGTGAGTGTATAGTATCCCAAAACATTTTGCATATCGTCGATAGCAACAAAACAGCTTGCCAGCCTTTTGCGTACATCCTGGCTAACCTGTCTCCTGATGTACTCGGTAAGGCTGGCTTCTTCGCAGTGAAAGTTTGCTCTATTGTGGGCTTTGTTGAGTAATTGAATATTCACTATTGCGCGCGTTGCGATTTATATTTTTCTGCGGCTTCGGTCAATGCCTGATTGGGTTCGGCATCGGAAAATACGGTATCAAAAAACTTATTGCGGTCTTCTTCCGTGGCAATAATCCGCTTGTTTTTCTCAACAATTTTTTGGGCTTGTTCTTTAACAATGCGAATAATAAAACTGCTAAACGACTTATCGCCGCTCAACTTTTGGGCTTGTTGAAAAATCTGCTTGTCCAGCGAGGAAACCCTGATCTCGATACGCTCATCTCTGTTAACCTGTGTATCCATATCTAAAAAGTTTGTCAACAAATGTACGGCATTTTATCGTACAAAAGGATAAATAAATTAATCTATTCTTTTATTTCACCATACTTCAGCTTCACCAAACTTTTCAATCAGAAATACAAAAGCCGGCCCAAAATGTTGAGCCGGCCTTTGTATCTTTTCGTGATTGTTATCTTATCTTGCAATCACAATCTTTTCGAACATATTGGTGTTGTTGCCTTCAAGTTTCAGATAGTAAACGCCTTCGGCCAGGCTGTTGAGATCGATGCTGGTTGTAGTGCGTCCATCCACGGTCAGGTCGGTGATTTCATAAACAACCTCGCCAATGGCATTCATAATTCGCATATTCACCACATCGTATGCGGTGAGGTCGAGGGTGAACTGCCCGGTTGACGGGTTCGGGTAAACAGCCAAAACTGCTTTATCGGTTTCATCAATACCAACGCAGGTATTCACCACAATTGAGAATTCGGTTGACCATCCGCCTTCGCCGCATTGGTTACCACCACAAACTTTCAGTGTGGCCATGCCTTCATAATCGTTGCTGATCATAATGGTTGCTTCATTATTATCCATGGTCATTTCACCGGCTTCTTCCGGTTCAAGTACCCAATTGTAGGATTCAGCCCAGGAAATCTCATCCACGGTATAAACCTCTTCGTAGCCCTGGCAGGTTTCTTCGTTTCCGATGATATCACCGGCGCTTTCGGGCATAAACATGGTTGTGATGTAGTTCTCTTTGGTCATGGTGTTGGTTCCGTTTTCACCGGTAACAGTCAGGGTAACATCCCAATCGCCACCTTCCATGTACATCACGGTTGGGTTTTGTTCGGTAGAAATTGCAGGATCGCCACCCTCAAATTCCCAGAACCATTCGGTTACACCACCTGTTGAGAAATCGGTATAAGATACTTCTTCACCCTCGCAAACTTCAGTTACCGTAGCAGCAAAATTAGCGGATACAGTGGTTGAGATTACTTCGAAATAACTGAGATATTCGGTAATTAGTTCTTCCTGTGTGGCTTCGCTGGCACCCAGTCCGCCAAATTCGTGCGAAGCACCGATAGTTTTATAGGTGCCGGCATCATTTGCAACTGCAGTACCATAATTTGGAGATTGATTTTCCAGGATCATTTCAGCATCTCCCGTTGGTTCAATATGATCAATCCAGTTGTTTTCGCCGTCGTAGCTAAATGACATCCCTTCAGCAAAGGTTCCGGCCATACCGTTAATGGTTCCAAGGTCTCCTGAACCATCAGAAACACCATTGATGCTGAACATCTCATGAACCGGGGTAGGATCATCGTAGTACCAGGTGTCGCCACCTTCCATATACAACATGCCGCCTGCTCCAAGGAAATCAGCAAGTTGCTGCCCTTCGGAATTGGACAGCACATGATTGCTGCTATAGATACCCAGGAATACAAAAGCTGATGAATAGAGTGTGAGTTCATCGGGAATAGAAGTCACGTAATCTGCACTGATTTCCATGGTATTCATGGTTTCGAGCATAACAGCCCCTGAGTTTGTGTTTTCGTCGAGGTCAATGATAACAACGGGGATTTGTCCAATCACAATGGTAAGTTCCCCATTCATGGAAATATCGTACATTCCGAAGGCTCCAAATTCGAAGCTCGCCATGTGGCCTGCCGGTGTCGCTATGTCTGCAATCAAATTAAACATTGCGCTTCCCTGTCCTTGTGCTTCAATATCACCAATTTCTGAAGGATCAATATTATCTACCGTAACATCAGGATCGGTGGTCGTTAATCCAGCCATGAGATCAAAAGCATCAGCACCACCGATATTATTAACGTTAATTGTTATTGTAACCGCTTCACCCGGATCGAGTTTCCCGTTGTTATTTCCGTTTACATCGTCAATCACATAATCTCCCATTTCAAGCACAGGAGCATGGCCCGTGATCACTACCGTACTTCCCCAGTTGTCTGTTCCATCAGAAGCTGATACCTCAAAAATTACTGCATGTCCGTCAGGCAAATCTTCTGCAACATCAAATGCAAAACCATCAGCAACGGTTACAATTTCGTCAGGATCAACATTTCCGTAATTTTCTTCACCATCAGTAATGGTAATATATTCATCTTCAGTGGCGATCGAAACCACAACATTTTCTGCTGTCTGGATACCCACATTTTTTACAGAGAGCGACATCAGGATTGATTCAGCATAATCCATCATGCCGTTTCCGTTTCCACCGGCAGCATCATTGATCTCGTAGCTGTCTTTCACAACATAAGGGCCTTCCTGTGGAATAACAGGCAGAACAGCCTGATATGGCAGGTAGTTGTGTGAAGTAACGGTAAGGGTAGCATCTCCAGGAGTTTGAACAGGCTCGTCAAAAGTAACCATGGCTACGCCTGATTCATCGGTATATGCCACAGCATAAACGGATTGATCTTCGTTGGTAACACAAACCAGGGCACCTTCGGCAGGGCCGTTTTGCCCTACAACGGTAACTGTAAATTCAGACACGCCGAGGAAAAGCTGCTCATCGTGAGAAACTGTTAAATCCATGGGCTGCATGGTCCAGGGTTCGATGGAAGCATCGCCAAGCCATAGGTAAGTTCTTACGTTTGACATGCCTATGCTGCCATGCTCATTTAATACGGTAATGTTGGCAAAGTTGGTTACATAACCGATGTTGGTAATCCCTTCTTCAAAAACAGCCTTGTACATTTCTTTGTCATAGTCGTGATTTGGGATGGTGTATGAAGGGATGATCGCACCGTTTACAGCAACCGATCCGCCGTCGTGTTTCATGAATGATTCGCAAAGGCAGTCGCCGCTGTGACCAACGATGTCCATGTTGTCGCAACAAACATCAAAGAATACGAAGGGGCGCTCGCTGTTGGTAAGCTGCGCTACCTCGGTAGCGGTAAAATGTGAAGGATTTGTATTGGTCCAGTCCCAAAGCTGGGTTGCGCTGCCATGGCCACGATAGTTAAAGATACCTACACCGGTTTCGTTTACAAACTCAATTACATCGGCATTGCTGTAGGATTCGCCACCGTAAGCCTTTTCGAAAATCGGCGTTTGAATGGAATATGGGAAAGCAGCGATTTCGTTGCAGCATTGCGTATATTTTCCGGGATAATTTTCCTTGTGCGCGATCAGGATGGTGTTTTCAGCCCAGTTATCCGAAACATCAGGATTCAGATAATGCAGCATGGTTTTGCTAATTTGGAGTTCAAGCTCATCAAGTGAGTTGGCATCGTAAACAAAACGTCCAATGGCCAGATCGGCATAGTGGTCGTCCGGCCCATCCAGACATGTGTACCAGCTGTCGGAGTAGGATGGATCACCACCCGGCGTCCAGTAATACATGGGAACGATGTTGGGGCCGCCACCGGAACCACCGTTGGGATAGGCATCACCAACCATCAGCACATATTCCAGGCCGTCGCTGTCGTACAACTCAGAAATGTAAGTTTTAAAGTCCTGCGGATCTTCAAAACCGGCTTCCAAAGTTCTTACCTCAACGGTGTGGCCCATCTGATTTTTCCAGTCAACCAGTGGCTGAATGGCGTCAACAGCCTCTGTGTTTGTAATCACGAGATATTTAATACCGGGTTCTTCGCGATAAGTGAGCACGTAGCCCAGATCGCCAAAGTTAGGGATGGCTTTCTCGTACATGTTGTAGAATTTGGGAGTCAGCTCCATTTTTGGATTGAATTCCATGGATTGATCCAAACCAGAAAAATCAACTTTAACAACCAGCTTTGTAATGGCTGTGAGCTCCTGACGGGCAGGATTGTAGCTAAACGGGGTTACGTGTAGGTTGGTGAGTTTTATATCACGCCAAATCTGAGGCTGGCCCATAACCACATTCTCTGATGGGTAGCTGGCATCTTTGGTGTAAAACGCTTTATCCATCACAAATTCCTTGTCGTGCCCACCTGGATTGTCGGTGGTTGGAGTTTGGAACGGATAAATGTTGTAGCCGGTTAAAGTGGTTGATTCCAGACTGAGGATTTCATAAGATACCTTCATATTTCCAGGAATACCAATCACTTCATTGATCATGGGAAGCTCAGGACGGCCAACGGCTTTGGTTGTTTTACCGTCATTCAAACTGATATGCTGGAAGGTCATATCCTCATGTGTGAGCTCCTGAAGATACATTCCGGGAACATTCACCTCGATGGTCATGCCGCTGTGGTCGGACTGCTGAATGGAGAGGGTAGCCTGCTCAGGCTGCTGTGTGCCGGCGAACGAAACCCAGCTCTTTTGTGAAAAAGCTGTGGAAATAGTAACTAAGCATACAAGTAAAAGTGTAAGTTTCTTCATGTTTTGATGGTTTGAGTTAATTATCGAATGATAAAATTATTAAAAGGTTATTGTGAGAATGTTAAATCAATATGTTTAACAAATTTTTAACAAATGGTTTTGAACACTCATGGGGCTGTCTCTTAAAGTTAATTTTGCCACAAAGCCTCCAAGGCACAAAGATTTCACAAAGGTATAAATCGCAACATACCAGCACTTTGTGAATTTTAGTGTATTTGTGTTTTTGTGGCATTATCTTCATTTTGATACTTGTGAGACAGTCCCATGAGTATAACACATGCTGTTTTATTTTGTGTGAATCATCTTTTGGATGGTTACCTCATTTCCGGTAACAAGTTTGCAGAAATAAATTCCTTTTTCGAGTGACGAAGCAGAAACCTCAAATGATTCCATTTCACCGGTTGCAGATTGATTATCAGAAACCAAGATCATCTCCTGGCCAATTGCATTGTAAATTGCAAGTCTATACTGAGTACCCTGCTCAAGTCTGAAGGAGATATTTACCCCCTCGTTAAACGGATTCGGGTAAATGCTGAGGCCTTCATTTAATCCAACTTCACCGATTCCGGAAACCACTACATGAATGCTGTTTGAAGGATCGGATTCGCAATCAAATTCGTTGGTAACCCGCACATGATATACATCTTCCCAGGTGCAGGTATAGCTTTGTCCTGTTGCGCCGGCTATCGGTCCCTGGCTATCGTACCATTGGTTTCCTTCTGTAGCATCAGAATACAGGGTTTCGCCATCCAAATAAATAAATGGGGTTTCAGGTTTTGGATTCACCACCAATTCCATGGAATTGCTAAGAGTGGAAACACCGTCATTCACCTCACAGGTGTACATAGTGGTTTCGGTAGGTGTGGCGATTGGGTTCATTACTGTGGGATCATCTAAGCTTTCGACAGGTGACCAGAGGTAAGTGTAACTACCAGTACCGCCATTACAGTAGGCATAAAGCTGGGTTGAGCCTCCTTCGCAGATTTCGTCGTCATCACAATCAAGGTTTACAGAAAGCACGCCGTCGCCGAGGTCAACGGTATAATCCTCAGTTTCGCCATAGCTCCAATCTGCGCAGGGATCGATGGAAGAATCCAGCCAGTTTGCACGAATTCTGAGCCTTTTGATGCCTCCGTTAACTGATTCCGGAATGGTAAATTGGGTGGTATAAACCTGCCCTGAATTGCCAAGTTCAAAATCGCTGATCAGCCGTTCTTCATCTTCAAATTCCTTGTTTGAGTTCAAATCGATCCAAAGGCTGGCCTGTTGATTGTCGTAATCGGTTTTCCATGAAACCGTATAGGTTTGACCAGGTTCCAGCGTTGTTGACATGTCAGTAAAATCACCATACCCGTCAACACCATTGTCATTGCTGCATCCGCTATCCATATTGTCAATACCCTCCAGTGCAAAACCTGAGAAGCCATCTCCAAAACTACAACTGGATGACGGGAAGCAGTAATCTGTGAAATTCAATGCTATTTCCTCTTCAGTAGAAATATCATGCATGGCTTCAAACAGGATGCTCAATGAAGCCATGTATCCGGCGGGGGTGTTCTGATCAGCAGAGACTGAAAATATTACCTCACCGGTTTCTTCCATTTCCATATCTCCCAGTTCCTGGGCTGATCCGGTATTTACAGTGATGTACTGATCGTTTGATGTCAGCATGGCGGAAACGTCATAAGCTTCGGCATGTCCGCTGTTGATGCCCATAACAACCATATCGGCAGTTTCGCCGGGATCGAGCATCCCATTGTTATTGCCGGTTGCAGCGTCATCAAAATAATAGCTATCGAGGGCTAATTTGGGTGCGTTTACCGTAATGGCAAACCCTGATGACCAGGTATCCTGGCCATCTGCAGTAACTGTGAAAGCAACAGCGTGCTGGTCAGGTACATCACCGGCAATATCAAAGGCAAAAGCATCTTGCATGTTTACGGATGCGCCTCCTGCGATATTCCCAAAGTTCTCTGAATCATCGGTAATGGTAGCATAAGCATCTGAAGAGGAAAGCGTGGCTGTAACATTATCTGCCTGCACCGTGCCTACATTTTCAAGTGTTGTTGAAAGCAAAATTGATTCAGTGTAATCCGCTTCTCCGTTATTATTTCCTGAAGCATCGTTGATTTCTGAGGATGCATAAATCACGTAGGCTCCATTGTTGGGAATTACAGTTACCGGATATTCGTGCAGATGGGTATTATAACCTGAAACATAGAGCATGGCTTCTCCAAGTTCGGTTATCGCCTCATTGAAAACGATCTCTGCCTGTCCTGAAGCATCGGTTTGCGCAAGGCCATAGCTCACACCATTCATCATAAAATTGCAGTACAGGCCTTCAAGGTTTCCATTTCCTGAAACAGAAACGCTTAGTGAAGGAACGCCAATGGGTAGCGCATCCTGATAAGTGGTTGTAATTTCCATGGGTTCATCAGACCAGAATCTGACACAAGCATCACCCAGCAGGTTACAATCGTAGAAGTTCCAGCGCAGGGCACCTTCTTCCCATTGTCCGGGAGCAGTTACCCAGGGAGCAGTTTCAATGCGGGCGATGGTATAAGCCATGCCGAGGTGTGCTTCTTTTTCATTATAAAAAGCGTCCACCAGTTCGCGGTTGATGTGTGCTGCAGGGCCTTCGGTCTGTCCTTCGTTAAACCAGCCGTAGCGTGAGTTCATATAAACGGCAACAGCCATTTTTTCAATGCCAATCATTTTCTCGGCAATACAGTCGTTATCATCAAAAGCACCGCAGATACAGCCGTGTGAGTAAATCAGGGCATAGTTGTGCGTTACTCCGTCAAGTGGTGCAAAGTTGCTGTTGGTGATATCGCTGTTGTAAAACTTCATGGTATAGTTTGAATTGGCATGACCCACGTGATGGATGAATGAAGTTCCCTGGTTCATCTGGTTCATCAGTGTGCTGGCCGACCATGAGCCTTCACTTTCGTATAATTTTTCGATGTCCTGATCCTCAGGAATACCATCGGTTGTGTATCCATTGTCTTCGTGATAACCAATGAGCAACTCAAGATAATCTGAGCCATAGGTTGTTGGATTGCTATAGAGCCACTCTCCAACCAACAGCGGATTTGCCAGTTCACCTTCAACCGGGCTTTCCTGGTACATCAGCGTTTTGTTCATGAGGGCATCAAACTCGGTCTGACTGGAAACTGAAAATCGGCCAATGCCAATTTCAGGAAGCAGATCATCTTCACCGATCTCGCCCCATGAGTCATCGCCATCATCGTTCCATGTGCCGTCGAGTGCACAGTAATAGAGGTCGGCCGGGATGTCGTTGGATTCGTAAACTGAGGATGACTGCACCGAACAATAAAAGCCGCGGTAGGGAATATGCTCCACATCCCCGCCAAGGGTAACATGCTGGATGCCGCGATCCTGGTATTCCTGGATGATGTAATTCCTGATTTTTTCCTGGTTATCCTGGCCGGGTGTGGATGAATAAATCTCGTTGGTGGTTACAATTTGCGCTTTGATGCCGCGTGGTCCATAAAATTCAACCAGTTGTTCAAATCCTGTGGCAAAGGTTGTTGGAGATACGATCAGCATGTCGTAATCGTCATTGCGACTATCGATGGCTGGATAGGATGAAATGGCCTCCGCATTTTGAGCGATGCTTTCCAATCTGTTGTTGATGGAAATATTTGTTCTTAGGTTTTGAAGTGCTGCTTGTGCGCTTGCATCCTCAGTTGATGTGATTTTTACGGTAACAGAAGTATAGTAAGAAACTTCTCCTGTTACTGGATTATAAACGAGCGGAGTAAAGGTTGACATCGCCAGGGAGTAACCATTCATGAACTGAGTTGTGATCTCACCCTGAAGCTGCGCCGGATAGGCAGCATCGGTCTGATAAACTTCTTCCTTTAAAACAAAAATTCCCGAACCTCCTTTTGACATGGGCTGGGAATACTGCATCGGGTAAAGCGTGAAATTTCCTTCAAGTTGAACCAATCCGTTGGGGATGATTTCGATTTGTTTGGCTGCTTGCCCGGGAGGCAGCAACAATGAAACGGTGTGATAAGGTAGCATGGGCTCGCCGGTATGCCCGGTAAGCATGGTGTTTTGAAAACTAACCTGATGGTAAACGTCAATTTCGGTTATTTCAGGATTTGAAAACTGGTAGGTTTTTTCGATAACCTCAGCCGAAATTGTTCCGGCAAAAAACAGCATAATAGTTAGAGCAAGTAGTAATCTTTTCATAATTAAAAGTTATGTGTGACTAAAATAAATGATTTCCGAAACAAAGAACTAATAAACAAGCAAAGAGGGTTTTCGCCCTCCTTGCCTGAATAAACTTGAATCACAAAGATATATTATTTACGGATTACCAGTTTTTCAACTGCCGTCGTGTTTTGTCCCTGAATCCTGATGAAATACATACCTTCATTGAGTTCAGCAGCATTGATCACCGGATTGGCTGAGGTGATTTTCTGTGTGAAAACAACCTTGCCGGATAAATCCAAAATCTCGATCAATCCATCAGAAATATCTGTTTCAATTGCGAATTGTCCGTTACTTGGATTTGGAGCAATGCTGATTTCGGTGCCGGAGAGTTCATCAACACCTGTACACGCATCGATTGTTACCATAAATTCCTGCGAAAATACTCCTTCACCGCAATCGTTCATACCCTGAACTTTCAGCATAACTTCGCCGGTATAATCTTCAGCCCACTGGATGGTAACTTCATTTTCAGTTCCTTCCATGGTACCTGCTGTTTCGGGTTCCATTACCCAATGATACCAATCACTGTCACCCAACTCATCAATCATGTAGTTGGCTTCCCATCCTGAACAAACCAATTCAAGCCCGGAAATTAACCCGGCATCTTCGGGCAAAGGCATAAATGTAATTTCAACCTCATCAGTCATACTTTCCATACCACTAAATACACTTAGGCTAAGGGTAACCATACCATTGTTCCAGTCTTCTTCGCCTGGATAGTACATGGCATCCATAGCGGTTTCATCATCAAATGTTCCATCACCAGAGGTTTCCCAAAGCATGGTTTCAAAGTTGGCTGCATTAGCCTGTGTTTGAAAATCCAGCCCTTCACAAATATCGGTGTCATCACCGGCAAAAACTGTCATGGTGTTATCAACCATTGCAGGAAGCTCTACAAAGTCGATCCAGCCGCAGTCTTCACCATTTGAAACTGACCAGTCCTTATCATAAACCCAGCGGAAGGTATGTTCACCTTCATTAACGGGATAAGATACACGCACCCAGTCAACCTCGCCTGCCCATTCGTCCTGGAGCGTATTGTTGATGTAAAACTGCAGATAATCGTAACCGGCTTCCGACGAAACCTTAACCATAAATGCAATGGAATCATCTGCTGCTACTTCAAGGGTAAGCTTCAATTCAGTATCCGACTGGTCTCCAATGTCACCGGATTTTGCAGCATACATGCCTTCATAAGGGTCTGAATCATCAATAGTCCAGTCGGCATTTCCGTCAAACTCCCATTCGTACTGGCTGAAATCACCGGATTCAAAATCTTCCACGATCAGACCCACTTTTGGGGAATAATTTTGTTCAAGTGTGTAATATCCTGATTCAACCTCAAGAAATAATTCCACGCTCATGCCTACAGGTGCGCCTTCGCTAATGCTGAGATTGAACATGGCATCAACTGTTCCACCTGATTCGAGTGTTTCGAGGTCAAAAGTTCCGGCATTGATAGTTACCATCGGGTCAGATGTAGTGAGGTATGCCATGGCATCTCCGGCGTCTATCTGGCCGTTGTTCATGATCTCGATGTGCATATCCACGGTTTCACCCGGATCAAGGCCGCCGTTGTTGTTGCCGGAGGCATCGTCGAATGAATAACTCCCGGTCATCAGCAGCACGCCGTTGGCAGTAACTAAAAAGCTGCTTGTCCAGCTTTCGTCATCATTGTATGCGTTGATATCAATTTTAAATGTTTCACCTCCGGGGATGTTGTTGGCCACATCAAAAGCAAAAGCATCTGTCATTTCAATAATATCTTCCAAACCAAAATCTCCAAAATATTCTGTGTTATCGGTGATGGTGATAAATTCATTTGTGGTGGAAATTTCAACTGTTACTCCGTTAGCCTCTTCATCGCTGAAGTTGGCCATTGTGAGGCTCAGCAAAACAGATTCACCCGGATCGAGTTCGCCATTGTTATTGCCACTGGCATCATTCACGGTGTGGGCATAGTAACTTGGCCCCGGCATTGAGGTTGCTTCAACAGCAGCAAGGCAGTCGATTCTTCCTGAACCGCTGTTGTTGTTTTTGCCGGCCTGCAACACAGTTGCGGTTTCTTCGGAAATTTGCGGAATCTCAGCGGGAGACAATGTCATATTTTTTTGGAGCATCAGGGCCATCATACCTGCAAAAGCAGGTGTAGCCATGGATGTGCCACTCCAACCTGATTCATAGCCAGTGTTGCTGTAGTGGGCAAGGGATTTGATGTTTGAACCCGGAGCAGCAAGGTCAGGGCGAATAAGGCCCATTTCCGGGCTATAAGGATAATCGTTGTACTGGTTAACTGCTGACCAGTCAAGCGGCCCGCGGCTGGAGAAGCTTGATACAGCATCACTACTGGTTGTGGAACCTACACAGATAACACCAGATAGACCACCTTCAAGGGTTTGGTCGGGGTGCAACCATGGTGGAGGGCAGTCGCCGGGAGTTCTTACATTATCAGGAATAGGATAGCTTCCCAGTTGGTCACCTTCATTTCCTGCAGCAACGGCTGCAACAACCCCTGCAGCAAGAGCATTATCAAAAGTTTGACGCCAAACCGTACGGTTGGGACCCCATGAATGTTGCCATCCCAAAGATAGGCTCATCACATGTGCACCATTTTCAACGCTGAATTCAGCAGCCGACCAAACACCACTTTCGTTTCCGCCACCGCCGCCATCAAGTACTTTCATGCACATGATTGTGGCTTCAGGTGCCATCCCTGTCTGAGATCCGGCAGTTCCATCACCGGCAACAGTTCCGGCACAGTGTGTTCCGTGACCGTGGTCATCTTTTGGGTCGTTATCATTATTTACAAAATCATAACCGTGGTTAGGGTATTCCGGATGCTCCCAAACATGATCTTCCAAATCGAGATGATCGTAATTAACACCTGTATCCAATACAGAAACTATCACACCTTCTCCAGTATATCCCAGTGCCCAAACATCATCAGCATTTACCTTAAGCACATTCCACGTAATTTCCCGGCTTGCCGGATTACCTTCTTCAGGCACAGCATTTTTCCAGGTGTCAGGATCGAGCACAATACGGTATTCATCATAATCTATGCTTGCAATATCCTGGTGTTTTTCCAATTGCTGAATGGCTGCCGGCGTGGCATAGCAGTTGATCAGGTTGGCAATCCAGTAGGTAGTTACTTTTTTAACTGCATTTGATCTTTGCATTTGGTTGAGTTCTGCAACAACGCCCTCCTGCGAAAGTTGAGCAAAATCCTTTAGCACTGAAACTGCATATTCACGACGAGCTTCACCTTGTAATGATTGGGCCTGCCTGATGAGATTTTGAGAATCAAATTGTTCTTTCAGGGTAATATTGATGCGAACAAGATCACCTTTTTCCATGGTTTTGATGTGTTCCTGGAGGTGTTTTGTTATTGTCTTGCTTTCGGAGGCTGAAGAGGAGAAACTAAATAGTAAGGATAAAAATACTGTTAGAAACAGTGTGGAAAAGTTTTTCATGTTTTAAAAGTTTAAAATTTACAAGTTATTTATAGATAAGAAAAATAGAAAAGGTTGCATGTTGAAGTGATACAAAATGAATAGTTTAAGGTGATTGTGAACATCTAATTGTTGATAACGTTTTGTGGGGGAAGGTTGTTTATTTTGAAATAAAATTTTTAAAGCATATTGCTAAAATTTACGTTTCAGGATATTAACCATTGCCGACCAGGCTTCGTCGTTATTTACATCAATTTCCCGCCTTATTTGTTCAAGATATTCCAGGGCTTCATGGTAATGGTTTATGTTATTTAAATCGTCAATGGCTTTGTTGTAGGCTGCAGTTTCGCCCTTGAAAATTTCATTGATAAACAAAAACTTCTCATTGATGCCGATGGCCGTTTTTAAATCTGCTATTTTGTTTTTCTGCATTTTTGCTGCAATACTGTTATCTCCGTTTGCACGGTAAATATCAGCAAGGGTTTTCACGGCAGCGAATTTTTCGGCTGCTGATGGTTTTGCAATTTTTGCAGAAAGGTCAGGTTCTTGAGGTTCAGATGTTGTTTCTCGTGAATCCTCTTCCTCAACATTATCGGTATCGGGCTCCGGCGTGAAAACAGGTTCTGCTTTTGCAACAATCTTCGGTTCTATTTCATTAGCGTCCTGTGTTTTTTTCTCTTCATGCTGCGCTTCAATATTTTCGGATGACGATGAGGTGGTATCTTTCTTCAGGCCAGTTGTTTGGTTAGGTTGAAGCGGCTCAGGCGTTGCCTCTTTAACAGGCTCATCTTTTTCTGGCTCCGCAATATGATCAGCCTGGAACTTACGCTCTTCATCAGATGAAATCACCGAGCCTATCTCCAGCTCATGCACAAGTTCATAAAGCAACCTGATGTCTTCCACCAGAATATCTTTGTCAATCCGGGTAACTTTGTCGCTGCCATGCACACGGCCCCAGTCTTTTTGAACTTTTTCCAGCAGCAGGGTAACCTGTTTAATCGTTTCCATTTAATTTGAATAAAGTTGGTTGATCTGTTGATAAAATGACAACGTGCGTGAATTATGCGATGCAAAAAAACCAATTTTATTTGATCATCAAACTTATCTTTGCGGGTAATAATCAGAAAAACGCACTATATCAACGACCGGGGGCTGAAAAGATTATTTTCCGGGTTTAGATATTCGAATTGTAAAAGCATGTTTTTAGAAAGCAAAGCAGACAGAAACAAACGGGGAGGCTGGATTGAAGTGATCTGCGGATCGATGTTTTCGGGTAAAACCGAGGAACTCATCCGCCGCCTGAAGCGTGCCCGCATTGCCCGGCAGGAAGTTGAAATTTTTAAACCTGCTGTGGATGTGCGCTACGATGAAGAAGATGTTGTTTCGCACGACGCCAACGCCATCCAAAGTACACCGGTTGCCTCCTCAAACCAAATATTGTTGATGGCCGGCGATGTGGATGTGATTGGTGTGGATGAGGCCCAGTTTTTCGACGATGAACTCCCTGAAGTTTGCAATAAGCTGGCCAACTCAGGCATTCGCGTTATCGTTGCCGGTCTGGATATGGATTTCACCGGCAAGCCCTTCGGCCCCATTCCCGCCCTGTTGGCTGCTGCCGAATACGTTACCAAAGTACACGCCATCTGCATCCGTTGCGGCAACCTGGCTCAGTACTCCCATCGCATTGCCGGCGGCGAAAAGCTGGTGGAACTGGGCGAAACCGATAGCTATGAACCGCTGTGCCGGAGATGCTATTTTGGTGAGCGGGGGAAGAGGAAGTAGAGGTTGTTGGGTTACTAAGGTATTTGGTGATCCTTTATCGCAGCCCTGAAATTAAAAGGTATATTCAGGATAATCTACTCACCTGTTATGATATGTTTCCTGCGTGCAATAAGATGAAATATCACACCTCACCTATCGGATTTCATATTCCCAATATTACATTGCTGATTTTACCTGTTGGAAGATCCTTTCCGGCAACTCCTTTTTTTCGCCATCTGATAGTTTAGAAACATCAATGGCAGGATGAATGGTTAACCTTACGTGCGTTGGAGTGATGATGCCACGCTCTTCCATTACTTTGTAAGTTTTGCTGATGGTGAGGGGGACTGCAAGCGTGCCATTACCGGATAAGAGTTTGAATGCTCCGGGTTTAAAATTACCGATTTTCGGCCCACGGCTCCGGGTACCTTCAGGAAAAACAACCAAAGGGTGTCCCTTTGCAATTTGATGAACACCTTTGTCGATCACCGTAAGTGATTGCCGTCTATCTTTCCTGTTGATCAGGATGCATCCCAGTGCTTTCATCCACACATTGAGCATGGGTATTCGGCCTAATTCCTTTTTGGCAATAAATCCCACTTTTTTTGGGATAAACCCCACAATCAGGGGTATATCGGCAGCACTCTGGTGATTACTCACAAAACACAGGTTGTTGGTTTCAGGCAGGTTCTCGATCCCTGAAACTTTAACCTTCACCCCAAACACCCAAAAAAGGTGGCGGGCATAAATGGCTCCTGATCGCTGGATGTAGGCATCCGAGTGCATGGTGCCTGCAAAAAAATAAATGAATGCAGCCGGAAAAAAAAGCACAGGGGTGAGTATGGCCATAAAAAACACATACACCACAAAGGCTATATTTATCGGGCGCAGTTTAAATTTCATTGTGCTTTGCATTAATACCGGCAAAAGTAAAATAAATCTTAGCGGTTTAGATAGAATGTGCATCCGTTAATCGATATTCCGGAAATTTAAAAGCAAATCAAAGTTCCCAACATTTTTTATAGAATCATAATATCATAACAGTTTAAAAAACAATCAAGAAGCAATCTGCCGGAAAAGTATTTTCTATATCCTGATATGTGTTGAAGCATGAAAAAAACGAATCAGCTACTTTTGTAAACAAAATTTTTTCTTATGGCAAAAAAACCACGTTTAAGTTTTTGGCAGATCTGGAACATGAGTTTCGGATTTTTGGGTATTCAGTTTGGCTTTGCATTACAGAATGCTAATGCATCGCGAATCCTGCAAACCTTTGGTGCAGATGTAGAACACCTCTCCTGGTTCTGGTTGGTGGCTCCAGTAACAGGCATGATTGTGCAACCCATCATTGGATATTTCAGCGACCGAACCTGGAATCGCTTCGGACGCCGCCGCCCCTATTTTCTTTTAGGCGCATTCCTTACCAGTATTGCATTGATCCTTATGCCCAACGCGCCCAGCCTTGCAGGGTATATCGCTCCCATGTTTATTGGCGGCGGGCTGCTGATGATTATGGATGCCTCCATCAATATTTCCATGGAACCATTCCGTGCTTTGGTGGCTGATAAGCTTCCTGATGAGCAGCACACCCTTGGGTTTTCCATGCAAACCCTGTTGATTGGAATTGGGGCTGTGGTTGGATCGTGGCTGCCATATATTTTGGCAAACTACATTGGCATTTCAAATGAAGCTGCTGCTGAAGGCCTTGTCCCACCCAATGTTACTTTCTCGTTTTATTTTGGTGCGGCTGTTCTGATCACCACAATCATCTGGACTGTGGCTTCTACCAAAGAATACCCTCCGGAGTTTTATGATGATGAGAAAGACGATCAACCTGCTGAAAAGCAAAAATTCAGGATACCACCAACCATGTGGCAGCTTTTGCTCGTACAGTTTTTCTCCTGGTTTGCACTCTTCTCCATGTGGGTTTATACAACACCGGCCATCGCCCGCCATTACTTTGATGCAGTTGACCCCAATTCGGCAGGCTACCAGGAAGCAGGCGACTGGGTAGGCATCCTTTTTGGAATTTACAATGGCGTTTCTGCCGCCATTGCTTTATTGTTGCCAAGAGTCGCAAAAGTAATCGGTCGAAAACCAACACACGCTTTGGCATTAACGCTAGGTGGTTTATCATTTCTGTCATTCGCAATTATTCCTGACCACAACCTGCTTTGGATACCCATGATCGGCATTGGAATTGCCTGGGGCAGCATCCTGGCTATGCCTTATGCCATGTTAGCCAACTCAATTCCGGCAAAACAAATGGGTATGTTCATGGGGTTGTTCAATATGTCGATCACCATTCCCCAAATTATCAATGGTATTTTTAGTGGTTTAATTCTTAAATATTTCTTTGGCGGCGATCCGATCAATTCGATTTACATGGCCGGTGTATTGATGATTTTGGGCGCAGCAAGCACCTTTTTTGTAAAGGATAAAGTAAACGTGTAAGTATCATGTTCAAAATATAAAAAGGCTGATGATTTGTGGAATCATCAGCCTTTTTTATCCCGATGCTGTTCTTCTTTAAAACCTTCCTTCAATTACTTTCCAGTCCAGCACTTTCCAGAAATTTTCGATGTAGCCGGGGCGCTTGTTTTGTACATCCAGATAATAGGCATGTTCCCACACATCGCAGGTGAGCAACGGTTTGTGGCCTTCACGAATGGGGTTGCCGGCATTCATGGTTTGGGCAATGCCCGGCTTGCCGTCTTCATCTATAACCAGCCAGGCCCAGCCCGAGCCAAATAGTGTGGCCGCTGCATTGCTGAATGCTTCCTTAAAAGCTTCAAGACTTCCAAAACGCTCATTTATGGCTTCAGCTATTTTACCGGTTGGCCTGGTTTGGGGTTTGTTAGAAAACTGTTCGAAGTAAAATGTGTGGTTCCAAACCTGGGCTCCGTTGTTAAAAATCCCGCCATCAGCTTTTTTGATGATGGTTTCCAAATCGGCATTTTCGAATTCGGTTCCTTTAATCAGGCCATTCACTTTTTGCACGTAAGCGTTGTGGTGCTTGTCATGATGAAATTCGAGGGTGGTTTTGGTGATGTGCGGTTCCAGCGCATCATAATCGTAAGGTAATGGAGGTAACGTAAACATAGCAATTCATTTTTTTGGTGAATAAATATTGAATTTCAAAAATACATTTTCATTCATGGGAAGAATCACCAATTTCCTTAAAAAAAATTAACTTATGATTTTGGTTTTCTTGCGATCCCAACATATATATAAAAAGCAATTCGTTAAAAACCAACAAATCCCACAATTGATTTCCCGCACAGCTGTTTTTATTTTCAAATTGAAAAAATTAAATTTTTCAGGAATTTTAATCTGACATAGCTAATTTCCTTCTATCAGGGAATTTGTATTTTTGTAAGAATTCGGCATTTCTTTGGTAATTTGAAAATAGCTTTATGTTAAAATATTTAAATTTTTGCATTGGTGTTCTTTTGATGGTTCCTTTAGTGGTGGCTGGTACAAATGATGTTGACAGCCTTAAAACCTTATTGGATAAAAACGAATTTTCGAACATAGAGGCAAAGGTTGAAACCCTGATAAATTTGTCGAACAGCCTGTTTTTCGAAGATAAAGAATCTGCATTGGATTACGGGAAGCAGGCCTTGGAAATTGCCACCAAAAAATCAGACAATAATTTAATTGCCAAAGCAGGACGGCATGTTGGTATATTATATTATCGCCGAAGTGAATTTGCTCAGGCTGTTGAATATTTTAATATTTCGCTGAAAGCCAACATAGAGGCCGGAAATGATGATAAGGTTGCAGCCAGTTACAACAACCTTGGCGTGATGTTTAACAGGATGGGCTATTATAACCTGGCTTTGGAAAACCACATTCAGCAACTCAAGATAAATGAGCGAACCGGTGATTTGTATGGTATTGCAAATTCCAATTTGAATATTGGCAATATTTACAACAACATGGACGAAAATGAAAACGCCTACAAATATTACCTCGAAGCCCTGAAAATTGCTCAACAGCTCAACGACACCAATTTTATGGCCACCACCTACATCAATTTAGGAGTGGCCAGCGGGGAATTTGAGCGGTATCAGGAAGCTATCGGTTACTTCAAACAGGCACTGCCCATAAAAATGAAACTTGATGATCAGGCCAATGTAGGCAGCATTTATTTAAACCTCGGCGTTATTTACAATACTAAAAAACAGTATGATACGGCAATCATTTATTTTGAGCAAAGCCTCGAACTTTTCAGGCGGATTAACAGCCGGCAAAATGTTGTGAAGGCACTCGTAAATCTTGGTCACGCAAATAAACAACTCAAAAATTACCACGATAGTTTTGTGTCGCTCAACCTGGCACTGGCAATCGCTAAAGAACTGGAATCGCTCAAACTAATGAGCGATGCCTATGAAGGCCTGGCTGCATGGTATGAAGACCGTAATGAGTATGAAAAATCATTGAAATATTT
>CAYNDN010000008.1:22546-28108 GCA_964395075.1 uncultured Lentimicrobiaceae bacterium
CTTAAAACTTCGTTTAACGACAGTTTGCTGGATATCGAAAAATCCAGGCAGATCAGGAATCTCCAGATCGTTTACGAAGTAGAGAAAAAGGAAAAAGAGATACTCGAACAAAATGTTTCAATCCAACGGCTGAAAGCCAGCCAGTTTTACTTATTGCTTACTATCGTACTGGCGTTATCACTGGCCTTTGTGGTTTATTACCGATACCGCACCAAAAAAAGGCTGAATAAGGAGTTGGAGGTAAAAATTGAAGAAGCCCTAAGAAAACAAAATGAACAACAGCAGATCATTGTCCATCAATCAAGCCTCACATCACTAGGTGAAATGGCTTCAGGAATTGCCCATGAAATAAAACAACCACTGCAAAATATTTCGCTGGTTAACGAAGGTCTTCAGATGGAGGTTATGGATGCAAACCCTGACAGGGATTTTGTTGCCAATTCAACCAAAGATATTGCTGAAGGAATTAAACGCATCAAGTTTATCATTAACGAAATCAGTAACTTTTCGCGTGGCCAGCAGCTACAAATCATCGAATGGTTTAATGTGAACACAAGAATTAACAACGCTTTCTCACTGGCCAGAACCCGGTTTTCCAACAGGCGGATTGATGTAAAGTTTCAGCTCGATGAAAACATTCCTGAAATTCAGGGCAACCCTTATAAATTTGAGCAGGTGGTGGTAAATTTCTTCAACAACGCCAAAGATGCCATAGAGGAAAAAGCGGAAAACACCGAACAGGAGTTTCATAAGAAGATGATCGTGCGCAGTTATCAAAAAGATAATTTTATTAATGTTGAAGTAGAAGACAACGGTATTGGCGTTCCTGATTCCATCAAAACAAGGATATTCCTGCCATTTTTTACTACAAAACAAATCGGTAAGGGAACCGGTCTGGGTTTGTCTATTTCGCTTGGAATTGCAAAAGAAATGGGAGGATTAATCGAAATTGAATCAGAAAAAGGCAAAGGCACTTTAATGCGTATGAAGCTGCCAGTTTCCAGGACACAATCTGATCAATAAAACAGCCTCCTTAAAACCAATCTGGTTTTTATGGGTTAATTCCTTAATACAAAAATCTCTACTTTTGCGGCTTTTTATCAAAAAAAACCACATACTTTTATTGCTGACCATGAAGATCATCGAAAAGCTTAAAAATACAGATAACCCTCTTTTTTCATTTGAATTGCTGCCTCCCATGAAGGGTGGTAACATTGATTCAGTTTATGAGGTAATAGATCCGCTAATTCAATACAATCCAATAAACGTAAATATCACCTATCATCAGCAGGAGGTGGTTTATAAAAAATTGGAAAATGGTTTACTGCAAAAGAAGACCATCCGTAAACGCCCGGGGACGGTTGCTATTTCGGCAGCCATCAAATGTAAATACCCAAATCTTGAAGTGGTTCCACACCTGATCTGCGGCGGCTTTACCAAATCGGAAACTGAATATGCTTTGATTGACCTGCATTTTCTGGGTATTAAAAATCTTTTGGTGTTAAGAGGGGATCCTCCAAAAACGCAGCGCTTTTTCAGGCCCGATCCGGATGGACATGCTTATGCCGAAGACCTGGTGAAACAGATCATTGATCTGAATAACGGAAAATATCAGGATGAAGAACTGCAGAACACCACTGCCACTGATTTTTCGGTTGGGGTTGCCGGATATCCTGAAAAGCACTTCGAAGCCGCCAACATGGATGTGGATATGCAATACCTGAAGCAAAAAGTGGATGCCGGGGCAGATTACATCGTTACACAAATGTTTTTCGATAATCAGAAATTCTTCCATTTTGTGGATAAATGCCGTGAAGCCGGAATTACTGTTCCCATTGTGCCGGGGTTAAAGCCAATAACCCGCCTGAACGATATGCGATCCCTGCCGCTGGTTTTCCATATTGATATTCCGGAGGAACTTGCAAAGGAGTTGCGGAAGTGTAAAAACGATCAACAGGCATTTGAGTTGGGCGTAGAGTGGACAGTAAACCAGTCTTTAGAGTTGAAAAAACATGGAGTTCCTGCGCTTCATTATTTCACCATTGGTATCTCTGATAATATCCGGCAGATTGCTGAAAGGGTTTTTTAACTTAATAAATAACCGGAAAATTTTTAGCTGAAGCCATCAAATCACATCAATCCAAAATATGAAAATTATACTGGCTTACCTTTTAAGTCCTATTCATTACCTGTTTTTTGGATTACTGCTTGCGGTTTTTCACCCTATTCAAATGGTTGCTTACAATCTGTTTGGCCCGGCTGCCCATAAAAAATCGGTTGATGCACTTAACTTTTTCCTGGTTCTTAATTTTTACACCTTGCTTTCAAGGCCTTCATTTTATGGAACTAAAAACCTTCCGGCAGGCAGGTCGTTAATCGTGATATCTAATCATCAAAGTATGTTTGATGCTCCGCCCATTGTGTGGAGTTTGCGTAAACATAACCTGAAGTTTATATCCAAAAAATCACTGGGCAAATGGTTCCCCAGCATCTCATACAACCTGAGGAAAAGTGGTGCTGCCCTGATTGATCGGAAAAACCGGGAGCAGTCGTTGGCCGAAATCTCAAAATTGGGTCAGCGCGCTGAGAAATACAATTACTCGGTATGTATTTTCCCTGAAGGCACCCGCCATAAAACCGGAAAGATAAATTCTTTTAAACCGGGCGGAATCAAAACCCTGCTTGATGCTATGCCCTCTGCGGTGGTAGTTCCTTTTGTGATTCGCGATAATTCCAAGTTGCACAAAAAGGGCTATTTCCCTTTGTGTGTCGGGAAGCACCTTAGGTATTATGCGCTTCAACCCATTGAAAGGGCCAATCTTTCCCATGATGAAATAATAGCCCGGGTTGAAGGTAGCATTAAGTCTGTTTTATTGCAGGATTAATTTCAGTTGTTTTAATTGCTTAGTTTTGGTTTTCGATTCTTAAAATATTTCTCATGGCGAACGATCAACAATTGAAAGTAGGGCTGGCACAAATCTCACCCGTTTGGTTTAACAAGATTAAGACACTCGAAAAGATAAAATCGAGTGTTTCCGATGCTGCAAACCAGGGTTGTGATTTGGTGGCGTTTGGAGAAGCCTTACTTCCCGGCTATCCTTTTTGGCTGGGTTTGACCAAAGGCACCGATTTCGACTCACCCATGCAAAAAGCGTTGCATGCACGATATGTGCAAAATGCTATCCAGCCCGAAGCCGGAGAATTGGATGAGGTTCGCAAATTGGCAAAGCAGAAAAAAATAGCTGTTTACCTGGGGTTTATCGAACGGGCAAAAAACCGCGGAGGTCACAGTTTATACTGTTCGCTTGCTTATATTGATCCAAACGGAGAAATTCGTTCAGTGCATCGTAAATTGCAGCCTACTTACGACGAACGTCTGTCCTGGTCGCAGGGAGATGGTAACGGTTTGCAGGTACATTCTTTAAAAGAGTTCACTGTTGGTGGATTAAATTGCTGGGAAAACTGGATGCCTCTTACCCGTGCTTCGATGTATGCCCAGGGCGAAAATGTTAGGGTGGCGGTTTGGCCGGGCTCCATCAGAAACACCGAAGATATTACCCGTTTTATTGCGAAAGAAGCCAGGTCGTTTGTAGTTTCCGTTTCTGCTTTGATGCGAAAAAGCGATTTCCCTCCTGATACACCTTATCTCGAAGAACTCCTTGAAAATGCCCCTGACTTTCTCACCGATGGAGGCTCATGTGTAGCAGCTCCAGATGGAAGCTGGCTGGTGGATCCATTCGTGAACGAGGAAAAGTTGCTGACAGCCACACTTGATTTGAATAAGGTTTATGAAGAACGCCAGAATTTTGATCCTTCAGGGCACTATTCCCGCCCGGATGTGACAAAATTAATCGTGAACAGAAAAAGGCAGGGCATTGCTGATTTTGAGGATTAATTAACAAAGCTTTGTTTCGTTTATTTCGTTTATTATCTTTGCAAAAAGTTAAAAACGATGAAAACGATTTATAAACGAACAACCAAAAAAGATCAGCAAGTTGCGGAAGCATGCGTTCCTTATCTCAAAAAAGCAATCACCAAAAAGGATGTCTCACCTGAAAACATCGAAATTACTGTTAAATATTCAGGAGAAACAATTCAGGTACCCAAAAAAGCATATTTGCTTTTTATAGAAATTATTGAGCAAATGGCTCAGGGTAAATCCGTTCACCTATTGCCCGGAGATTCCGAACTAACAACCCAGCAAGCCGCAGATATTTTAAATGTTTCAAGGCCTTATGTGGTGAAGCTTATGGAGGAGGGCAAGATTCCCTTCACAAAAACAGGAAGTCACCGAAGAGTGAGGCTGGCGGATTTAATGGCTTATAAAAAACAATTTGATGACGTACGAAGAAAACATTTAGATAATCTCACAAGAATATCCCAGGAACTTAATTTGGGATACTGAAATAATGATATCGGCAATTTTAGATACCAATTTGTTGTTTTCTGCACCTGTTAGAGATTTCTATCTTAACATCGCCGACTTAGGCATTTACAGACCAAAATGGAGCAGTAAAATTTTAGAGGAATTGATAAAGTCAATTACTTCTAAAAGAATGGATATTAATGTAAAGAAAATCGATTATGTAATATCTCAAATGAACCTTGCCTTTCCTGATGCTCAAATTTTTAATTATCAATCCCTTAATGATAATATTAAACTTCCAGATAAAAATGATCACCATGTATTAGCAGCAGCAATTTATGCAAAGGTTGATTGGATTGTCACCTTTAATATAAAAGATTTCCCTTATGAATACATCAGAAATTTCAATATTTCAGTAACTCATCCTGATGATTTTATTGTTATGCTTATTGAGCAATATGGGAAACAAATAAAAATTGCCCTTAATAATCAGGTAAAAAGTTTAAAAAATCCCCCTCTTTCTTATGATTTCGTGCTTTCCAATTTGCAAAAATGCGGATTGAAAAAGTCAGTTAATCAACTTAAAGAAATACTCTAATGACGACCCAACAAAAATTCAGTTGATGTAAATATTTTTTTAAATGTCAGAAACAATCAACAACAAACAAATATTTTCGCTGCTTGATGTCACCCAAAGCATCCGGAAAACCCTGGCAAAACGCTACACCAGCTCATTTTGGGTAAAGGCCGAAATGAACAAACTCAACTATTACAAGCATTCCGGACACTGTTATCCTGACCTTGTTGAAAAGAAGGATGGTAAAGTCATCGCACAGATCAGGGCCAACCTATGGAAGTATGATTATTTCAGGATCAACAACAACTTTATAAAAGTACTGAAAGAACCATTGAAAGATGGCATTAAAATTTTATTTCAGGCCAAAGTTTCCTTCGATCCGGTGTATGGCCTTTCTCTGAATATTCTTGATATTGACCCATCATTTACGCTGGGTGACCTGGAAAAGGAAAAGCAGGAGACTATAGAAAAACTTCAATCGGAGGAGCTTTTTGATAAAAACAAGAAACTGCCGTTTCCGCTTGTGCCGCAAAATATTGCTGTTATTTCAGTGGAAACAAGCAAGGGCTACGCCGATTTCCTGCGTGTGATTGAAAACAATGCCTGGGGATACCGGTTT
>CAYNDN010000009.1:0-27585 GCA_964395075.1 uncultured Lentimicrobiaceae bacterium
CCGACAACATGTAAAACGAACAACATGTTGGTTAGTTTTGTAGCCTAAGCGCTTAAAAAAATGAAGAAATTATTTACACTGATCCTTTTAATGCTGATATTCCAGCATTCTCACGGACAAGCTTATACCAAACCCAATGAGCCCGGACCCGCATTCGGGCAAAACACACCCTTCAACCTGGGACTGCCGGTTTCAGTAAACACTTTTTCCGGGAATCTGTGGATACAACGTGGCGATCTTTACATTCCCGGACAGGGGTTATCTACCGGCGCCTTCTTTTCTTACAACAGTTTGTTGAAAGAAGAAAACCATGGTTTTGGAAATGGGTGGGTAGCCTCAATCCTCCTTCTTACACCTGCAGTGTTTGAGCCTCCTCCTGTAAGTTTAGCACCTCTGAATATTACCGAAAGGGATATAACGATTTATAGATCCGATGGGCAGAAAAATGTTTTTTCCTGGAATGGCAGCACCTGGGAGCCTCCGGCAGGTGTATATGAGCAGTTGGAAGAATATGAAACAGGCAAATGGAAACTTACCTCCAAACATGGCATTATCACATACTTTGATGATGATTCCCATCATAAGGTAACTGCTATCGTAGATAGAAATGGCAATACAATTACCTGTGAATATACCGGTGGAAAGTTACAACAAGTTACAGACCCCTCCGGCAGGCAGCTCGAGTTTACATGGACAGGTGATTATTTAACGCAGGTCACCGACCCCAATCCCGAAACACCGCGTTCTTTCCAGTATGCTTATGATGATGATGGTAATATGGTTCAATACACCGGCCCCATGGGAAACCTAACAGCCTATACTTATGATGAATCCGGCAGCATGACCTCAATCACCGATCCCCTGGAAAACCTGTTTGGTTTCACCTACGATGAAGAAATGGCCGTTGCCGAAATCAGTTGTACCGAAGCTGGCTACAGCAAAACATTCACCTACAACTCCGAAGAACTTTCAACAACGGTTACACAATTCGTTTCCTCGGGCAACAGGGCAACCACCTACTTTTTTGATGAGCTCAACCGGGTGGATAAAATCCTTTATCCTGATGAAAACTATGTGTTGTTTAGCTGGGACGAATATAACAACTTGATTTCTTACACGAATGAAAATGGACATACAGGTACTTTTTCCTACGATTCAACGGGAAACCTGGTATCTTCAACAGATTGTCTCGGAAATACAGAATCCTGGGAGTTTGAGTCCGGCTTCAACCAGCTGATCAGTTACACGGATCAATCGGGAAGTTTATCCACCTTTACGTATGATGATAACGGAAACCTGCTTACTGAAACCGATTGCCTTGAGAAAACAAATACGCATACGTACGATGAGTTTGGAAACATCCTGACTTTTACTGATAAACTTGGTAATACAACCTCCTTCACTTATGATGATGACGGGAATCTGCTCACTGAAACCGATGCCCTGGGTAATATTTCCACTTATACTTATGATCCTGTTGGAAATCGAATCAGTTCAACCGACAGAAATGGTTGCACCACCGAATATGATTACGACCCGCTCAACCGGCTGATAAAAGAGACCGATCCGATGGATTTTGAATGGGATTATGAATATGACAGCAATGGAAACCTGGTAAGTGAAACGGATAAAAATGGTTGTGTGAGCAGTTATGAATATGATCCCCTGAACCGGCTGGTAAAAGTATCTGATGCGATGGGGGGCGAAACCACCTCAGGTTATAATGAAGCCTCAGATCTGATTTCCGAAACCGATCCACTGGGAAATACTGCATCATTTGCTTATGACAACAGGGGCAGGTTAATCACGGAAACGGATTGTTTGGGATACACCTTAAACTATTCGTACGATCCGGTTGGAAACCTTATTAGTGAAACCAGCAAAAACGGCAACACAACAAATTATGAATACGATTGTCTTGGTCGCCTGATCAGTCTTACCGATGCAAGGGGCGGCACTGAAGAATATGAATATGATGAAACAGGTAACCAGGTTGGGTTTACTGATAAAAACGGATTTTCGTCAACTTATGAATACGACTGCCTGGGCAGACTCGTGCAAACAACTGATCCGATTGGTGGGCAGGAAACTCGAGAATACGATCCTCTGGGCAGGCGGATAACAACTACCAATAAAAACAACAAAACCACCACTTTTGAATACGATGACCTGGGACGGCTTATTAAAACCACAGATCATGACGGCTTTTATGAAAGTCACACATACGATCCTGAAGGAAACACAGCATCAGTTACCGACAAAAACGGAAACACCACAAGCTATGAATATGATTGTATGGGAAGGTTGGTGCTGCAAACTGATCCCCTGGGCTTCACCGAATCCCACACCTGGGACCCAATGGGTAATGACACAAGCTACATTGATAAAAACGGAAATGCCACAGGCTGGGAGTACGACTGCCTTGGCCGCATGGTTAGTGAGACTGATCCAATGGGATATACCCACCTTTTTGCCTACGACCTGAACGGGAATCTGGTTGCGGAAACCAACAAAAATGGCCATACAACAACCTATGATTATGACTGTTTGGGAAGGCTCACTTTACTAACGGATGCCCTGGGGAATACCGAAAGTTCGGTTTATGATCCGGATGGACACCAAATTTCCTTTACCGATAAAAACGGGCACACCACAACCCATACCTACGATTGCTGCTTCCTGACAGATGAAACCGATCCGTTAGGTGGCACGATCAGTTACAGTTACGATCCGGTGGGCAACCAGATATCATCAACTGATAAGAACGGAAATACTACCGATTATTCCTACGATCCGCTGAACCGGCTTGTTGCAGTTACAGATGCACTGGATTATATTACTAATTATTCTTATGACCCCGTGGGTAATCGGATTTCAGAAACCGATGCCAATGGAAATGTTACCACCTACAGCTATGATGACCTGAATAGATTGGTCAATATTACTGATGCTCTGAGTGTTACGATCAATTACTCTTATGATCCGGCAGGAAATAAAACTTCTGAAACCGATAAAAACGGGAATGTTACTTCCTATACTTATGACGTTTTAAACCGACTGGATTTAGTAATTGATGCACTTACAAACACCAGGCATTACAGTTACGATGGAATGGGAAATGTAATTTCTGAAACTGATGAACTTGGAAACACCACAACATATCAATACGATGCAAATGACCGGTTGGTTTTAATGGTTGATGCATTAGGTTTTACTGAATCATTCAGCTATGATCAGGTGGGTAATCAAGTTAGTTATACGGATGAATTGGGATCAACCACCCTTTATGATTACGATCCGCTCGACAGGTTGATTTCAGAAACCGACCCGCTAAGTTTTCAGGAATTGAAGGCTTATGATAACGTAGGCAACGTAGTTGAGTTTACAGATAAAAACGGCAATATCAGCACTTTTACTTATGATCCTTTAAATCGGTTGATTACGACTACCGACCACTTGGGTCATATCGAGTCGATGGCTTATGATGCCACAGGGAACAGGATTCAGGTAATTGATAAAAACGGGAATGCTACGGATTTTTCCTACGATCAGCTCAACCGGCTTGAATCTATTACTGACCCACTGCTGTTTGTTGAAAGCTATACTTATGACCCGGTTGGAAATCGGATTCAAGTGACAGATAAAAATGGATATTCCACACTTTTCAGTTATGATGCACTCAACCGGCTGATTACAACAACTGATCCCCTGGGCAATCCTGAAACCTTAAGTTATGATGGGAATGGGAATATTACTACCCTCACTGACAGGTGTGGAAATACTGTGCATTACCAATACGATCCGCTCAACAGGTTAAACCAAACTACTGGTCCGTTGGGAGGAGTCGCCATCATTGGTTACGATGCCGTTGGTAATGAAACCACAAATACCGATGCCAATGGAAATACAACTTCTTATGCCTATAGTGCAACCGGAATGCTGCTCCTCGAAACCAATGCATTGGGTGGTGCGATTCAATATACCTATGATGGTACCGGAAATCAGTTAACGATGACTGATGAGAACAACAATACCACTACTTATACCTACGACCAGCTTGGCAGGCAGTTAACTGAAACTTCACCTTTGGGCTTCATCAGCACACTTGCTTATGATGGAAATGGAAATAAAATTTCCTTTACCGATCGCAATCAAAATACCATGACATTTACTTATGATGCATTAAACCGTAAAATCCTGAAATCCTATCCTGATGGTGAGCAAATAGCCTATGTTTATGATCCGGCAGGAAACATTACACAAATTGCACATACCGGTGGGTTAAACGATGTAATTACCAAAACCTGGGATGCAAGAAATATGCTGGCCTCCAATACAGTAGATTTTGGCGGGGCATTCCAGAAAACCACAACTTATACCTATGATGGAAACGGAAACCAGTTAACAAGAACCAATCCCGACGGATCATCAGTAAGCTATACCTATGATGAAAACAACCAGTTGACCGGTATTTCAGACCCTGTTTCAGGGATAACCAATTATCAATACGACAACTGCGGCAGAAGAACTTCAATGGCGTATCCCAATGGCATGCTTACAAATTACATCTATGATTCAGCTGGGCGGATATTAAATTTGTCAACTTCAACACCGGCAAAAAATATACTTTCAGAGTTTTCATACACTTACGACGATGTAGGCAACCGAACCAGCGAAACCACGCTGGAGGGAGTTACTTCAAATAGCACCTATGATGAATTATACAGGTTAACAGGAGTAAATACAACCCTGGGCGAAACCTACAATTACAATTATGATCCAACAGGTAACAGGCTATGGATGGAAAAAAACGGGGTTATCACCAACTATTCTTACGACATTGAAAACCGCATGCTCACAGCCGGTGATGTAACCTATGGTTACGACAACAATGGAAATATGATTTCGAGTTTTGATCCTTTGGGTGAAGAGAAGTTTTTTATGTACAACCACAAAAATCAGCTCACCGGGATTTCTCAAATCGATAGTTATATTGAACATTTTTATTCCGGGGAAGGCGACCGGCTGGGGATTACCGGATTTTCCGGCGGTGAAGATATTTCAAAATATTTCCTGAACGAGTACAGTGGCTTTGCTTCACCGGCCTTTGATGCAAAATGCCATCACGTGATCCGGGAACTGAATTCTGATGGCAGCCCATTGAAGTTTCACAGTCATGGTGCAGGTGTGGACGAACACATTGCCGTTTCTGATGGCCTGGAGCCTGCTTATTTTATCACCGATGCTTTAGGCAGTACACGACTTATGGCCAATTTGGAATGTGATATCATTGGAGAGAACGACTATGGTCCATTTGGAGGTAAAAAAGATTTTTGGCCCCTGGAACCCAACTCCAATTATGGGTTTGCAGGAAGGCCTGACGATGAATTTACTGATGATCTGTATTATAACCGCCACCGTTTTTATGATCCTTCCACAGGCAGGTTCCTCAGCCCTGATCCGTTAGGTGCTGTAAATGGCACGAACCTCTTTCCCTATGCATTTAACAACCCCTTTACATATACTGACCCCTCAGGACTTGCTCCCTATAAGATCACAATTCCCCCTCCTTTACCGGTTAAGGAAGATAAATATGGAGGAGGATTTGCAATAAGGCATAGGATTGGCACCAAAGAAACGGGTTCACTGGGAGACAAAAAACACTTGAATGTGAAATCTAAGAATATTAATGCTATTCCGGATTTTGAGATCGAAGTTCAGGTATCGTATATCAAAGCAGACCTCAAAAATGCATTTGAACTGAAATTTAATGAAAGGTTATATATTGACCCAAACGGCAGGTGTTTTAATGTTTTTGACAGATGGCATTTTACTCCGAGGTACCTTCAATCGATTCATTTTTATCTTGCACTATGGATTAAAATTAAAAATGATAACAAGAAAATTGCTGAAGCTTATAAAAAGCTCAACAAGGCAAGAACTTATGGTCAGGCCAGTGCGATTATTTCTGACATTGGGAAGGTTGGTCAATTTTTACCACCGCCATTTGGAAGCATTGTTGGCAATGCCGCAGGTTTAGCAAGCGAAGATATTGGAAAATTATCAACCATAAATTATGAGGGAGCTATAAAAAACCTTCAGCAAGCACTGGATAATGTTGGCGTTGAATTGGAGACGTATGGCCCAAAAATTAAACTTCGTAAAACACCACTTTCCCACTATAAAAAACTTATAAAGAAAGGAGCTGAGGAGTCTTTTCCATGTCCATACAATAAGCGGAAAATCAAAGGAAGACCTCATATCTCCAATGATGGCGTAAAATATACTCCAATTACAGGAACACGGGGTATGAGGTCAGTTGCTCCTAACCGAAAACAGGGCAACAAACCCCAAGCCCCACCCAAGCCAAAAAAACCGCAGGCTCCGGCTAATACGAAAAAACCGATTGCGGCAACCAAACCTGATAAACCCGTTAAAAAGCATAAAAGCCAAAAGCTCGTCAAACCGGATATACCATCCAAAATCGAAAAATCGGGGTATGTCCCTACATACTGGCCCGAAAGCCCGTATCCATACAATGGAAAACATTATTGGGGCCCAATACTCTGGGATTAAAACATGAAAAATATTAAAGATGTATAACAACAAAACTTTTTAAAAAATGAAAAACATAATATATTTCCTGTCCATAGTTCTGTCACTATCAGCTTATGCCCAACCCTTCCCCGCCGGAGGCTATCAGGGCGGAACACACGGAAACCGCCTGCCCGTGCAGCAAATTCAAATTTTTGAAGGATGGAGCGGGACTTCCAGCTACATCAACCCAAAAGAACCTGCTATGACAACCCTGCTTGAAATGATTGAAGATGAACTGATTATTTTTTATGATGAAGAAAATGTGATATGGCCAGGCCAAAGCATCTGGGACATTGATGAGTGGGATAGCCACAGTGGGTATGTGATTAAAGTAAACGACGATTGTGTGCTCGAAGTAAAGGGACTGGAAGATGATAGCCAGGCAAAAAATGTGCATCAGGGCTGGAACCTGATTCCTGTTCTTTGTGATCAACCTGTATCAGTTGAGGATCTTTGTGCGGAACTCGACAGCTTGGAAGTGGTTTCCGCTGTTGCCGGAAATGGCGTATACTGGGCAAAATATGGTATCAATACTTTGAATTATTTATGGCCGGGAAAAAGCTACTGGCTATACACTTATGTAACTGATGTGCTGGATTTCGGCCAACCGGCCCTTAAAGCACCACACCCTGAAATTTACATGCAATCGGAAGTCTTTGCTGCTAATCCATGGAATCCGGTACATCTTACTCCCCTTCAGCATACAATTGGAATTAGCAGTGAAGCTATGGAAAATTTCAACCCCGGTGATATACTGGGCATGATTACCGAACCAGGAACCTGTTGTGGAGCAATGAAAATTGAAGATATATCAAAACCCGCCGGATTAAATGTTTTTGGCAACGATCCGCTAACCGCAGAGAAAGACGGCTTTGATGCGGACGAGAAAATTTTGTTTCAGCTTTACAGCGCAGAAACAGATGAAATCACCAACCTGACACCCGTATATGAGCAGCCCGAAGAAACAGGTCAATTCAGGGAAAAGGGTTTTACCATGATTACAGGATTTAAAGTAGAACCAACTGAGATTTATGCTGAACAACAACGTACCGTTAAAATTTACCCCAACCCGGGGCATGGTATTTTTAATATCGAAGGCGTAAATCAAGACGATGCCATTGTAATTGTTGACTTGCTTGGAGAGGTTGTATATCAAAAACCGGAAAATGTTCCGGAAACAATCAACCTGAGCAGTTTTTCACCCGGCATATATCTTGTGAAAATCAAAACGGCACTGCGTCAATACCATATAAAATTAGTTTACAATTAAATCGCCGGATACGCTGAAACCCCGCCACTTAATTGTGGTGGGGTTTTTATTTCGTCCTGTTTTTTCACGTTTTAGGAGGAGGATACAACAGTGGGAAAAAGAAAATATAGCAAAGAAGACAAGCTTCGCATTATCAAAGAAGCTTCAGAAAAGGGAGTTACTGCTACTCTTGAAAAACGTGGCAGATACCAGGCAGAATATTTCGTAAATCAGCCAAAAAAATTTTAGGCTGACCTATTGAACTTATTCATCAAATAAATCAAATTTAATGCCTTGAGCCAGTGGCAACTCCTTACTGAAGTTGATGGTATTGGTTTGCCGGCGCATATAGGCTTTCCAGGCATCTGATCCCGATTCACGGCCGCCGCCGGTATCTTTTTCTCCACCGAATGCGCCGCCAATTTCAGCACCGTTAGTAGCAATATTCACGTTTGCGATCCCACAGTCGGAGCCGGCATGCGAAAGAAAAAGTTCTGTTTCGTGCATGTTTTTACTAAAGATGGCCGATGACAAGCCCTGTGGCACTGCGTTATGAATTTCGATGGCCTCCTCGATGGTTTTGTATTTGATGAGGTAAAGCAAAGGCGCAAAGGTTTCTTCCTGAACAATCTCCCAGTGGTTTTCTGCTTCGGCAATAGCCGGCCGCACATAGCATCCGGATTCATAACCTTTCCCTTCCAGCACCTCACCACCATAAACTATTTTTCCGCCGGACTTAACCACCTCTTCCTGTGCAATTTTAAAAGTCTCAACTGCGGCTTTGTCGATAAGTGGACCTACATGGGTGTTTTTATCCAGTGCATGGCCAATTTGCAATTGCTTGTATGCTTTAATGAGTTTTTCCTTGAACAGGTCGTAAACCACTTCATGTATGATCAACCGGCGCGTGGAAGTACAGCGCTGGCCGGCGGTTGCAGTTGCGCCAAACATGCTTGCACGCAAGGCCATATTCAGGTTGGCATACTGTGAAATGACAATCGCGTTGTTTCCGCCCAACTCAAGTATGGTTTTGCCCAACCGCGAGCCCACGATGTTGTTTACTCTTTTGCCAACCCTTGTGGAACCGGTAACAGAAACCAGCGGAATCCGGCGATCTTTCAGGAAATCATCACCCACATATTTTGAACTGCCGGCAACGAGGCTGAGAATACCTGCCGGAAGCTTGTTTTCGCGCATCACTTTTTCGATGATGTTGTGGGTGGCAATGGCCGAAAGGAAAACCTTTGAAGATGGCTTCCAAAGCACTACATCCCCGGCAATTAAGGCAATCATTGCGTTCCAGGCCCAAACGGCCACCGGAAAGTTAAACGCCGAAATCACTCCCACAATACCAAGTGGATGGTACTGGTCGTACATGCGGTGCAGTTCGCGTTCCGAATGCATGGTGGAACCATATAGTTGGCGCGACTGCCCCACGGCAAAATCAGCGATGTCGATCATCTCCTGCACTTCGCCAAGGCCTTCCTGGTAAACTTTTCCCATCTCCCAGGAAACCAATTTACCGAGTGGTTCCTTGTATTTGCGCAATTCGTTGCCAATCTGCCTGACGATCTCACCCCATTTGGGTGCCGGCACCATGCGCCAGTATTTAAAAGCAGCCTGTGCCTGTTCTACAATTTTTTCGTAGTCGTCCCAGGTGGCTTGCCTGATTCCGGCAATTTTCTGCCCGTCGTTGGGAGAATAGGATTCGCTGATTTCGCCGGAGGTTTCCAGCCATTCATTTCCGTTGTGCGCGCCCCGGTTCACGTCCGATATACCCAGTGCAGTAAGGGTTTCTTTCAAATTAAAATCACTCATCTTTGTTAGTCGTTATTCTGTTATAAAGTTATTTTTATTTTCAATTTCATTCATCAGCTTCCCGGGCAAAACCATAATTAACACTATGTGATTCTAACCGGTTGATAAAGTGGAACTATAAACCAATAAAACAGGAAATTGATCATACGAAGATAAAAAGTTTTTTTTTGAGGAGTAAACACATCACTTCAATTGTAGCATGTTGTTGCGAAATTCATCGAAGGCAACTTTAACCTTTTCATCCACATCCCGATGGAACTGATCAAAAGCATGCACCAGTTGTTTACCCTGCTCCGAAAGTTCAGAAGCACCACCTTCTTTGCCTCCACGAATTTTGTTGAGCAATGGGAATCCAAGTTGCTGCTCTATTTTTTTCAGATCGCCCCAGGTACGGCGGTAGGTAAGCCCAAGTTTTTGGCACGCTGCCGTGAGCGAGCCTTCCTGTTCAACAGTTTTCAGGATTTTCCATTTACCGTCGCCTAAAATTCCTTTGCCATCAGGCGTTTCGAGCCACATTTTATGTTGAAGCTTTATGGTGTTCAGGTCAATTTTTGAAATCATGGCATAAAGTTACATCAAAAAAAATAACCCATCCTGAAAGCGTTTCGAAGATGGGTTATCCTGAATTGAGCAAATATTTTACAGCGGATTAGCAGTCATTTTTACTTTAAACTGGAATTTCACCGTGAAATTCAGCGGGCCTTCGTTACAGGCTGTATTGTATTGCAGCTGGAAAGTGTATGGTTCTTCCTTAATCAGTGTGGCCATCCTGTCGATACCGCTCTGTTCAACAGTCAACTCAGTGGAATTTTCTTCATAAAGAATATCTGCCAAAACCTGGTTTTCGATGGTAGCTATTAATTCTTCACCTGAGCCATCCTGGGCAGCAACTTTGAGCGTTGATTCGATGATTTCCTGGGTCTCACTGCCATTATGATCAGTAAGCCAATACTTTACTTCGGTAATTTCGATCTCCTGGATTTTATCCTTGTATTGATCGATAAGATCGCTCTGCGCTGTCATGTCAACCACTTCGGTAACCATCATGGCGGTATCGGTGGTAAACACCTGCATTTCACTTGAATAGTAAAACTCCTCGGTGATGTCGAGTAAATCATCTTCGCAGGAAGTAAAAACAAACAATCCGGCGAGTAGCAAAAGGAAAAAAACTTTAAGTTTCATAATTCTGATGTTTAATGTGATAAATTATTATGTGGGCGCAAAGATAAAACTAAAACAATGTTTTTCATGGATTATTTCTCGTTTCATGAAGCTTACCCATTTTCAAAATCACATAATTTTATTTCTACCTCAATTACAGAACTCCCGACCCGGTTTTTAAATTTAGAGGCGGGTTTCATGAAATTACCAAGCTACTATTAAAAGGATACCGGCGATTTCATCTCCGTAATAAAGTGAAGGGGTGAGTTCTTTCGTTCCCGAAGAACTCACCCCTTGACTGATTTCATGCAGAGTCAGACCTAAAGTCAAGCCCTGACTGTATCGGAGGGCTAAATCAGTCCTTTCTCGTGTTTTTCTTTGATCACTTTGAGCATGTCCTGCGTCATGCGATCGATGTCCCATTTGGGATCCCAGCCCCATTCTTCGCGGGCAGATGGGGTGGCCAAATTTTTAATCTAACCTAAAAATGGTGTGGTTTCAGGATGGCAGATTGTAGATTTGCTGGTTATGACCAGCCTAATATTATGATCGTAATAAAAAATACAGGCCTAATATTGTGATCGTAATAAAATAAACAGGCATAAAAATCATATTTCAAACATTTTTCTTTTAACTTTGCCATTAAAATATTTCTATAAATGATTAAAAGAAAACTACTGGATACTTTAAGAGATCAGTGTTTTAAAGGAAAAATCATTCTCCTTTTAGGTGCACGTCAGGTTGGCAAAACAACCTTATTAAAGCAGTTAGCAAAGGCAATTGATGTGAATACAGTTTGGATGAACGCCGATGAAGCAGACATTTTACAGGAATTGAATTTAGCGGATACCAGTACACGTTTGTTAAGCCTGGTTGGAAATCAAGCAAAGCTGGTAATCATTGACGAAGCACAGCAGGTGGAGGGGATTGGTAAAAAGTTGAAATTGCTCCATGATGCACAGCCCGATATTCAGATCATTGCCACGGGATCTTCCTCGTTTGATATGCTTAACATAATGGCCGAGCCACTTACCGGACGAAAGCGCACATATCATCTCTATCCAATTAGTTTTGATGAGATTATAGATAACAGCAATTTGTTAGAGGCAAAAAGAACCCTGGAGCAGAGATTAATTTGGGGTTCTTATCCTGAGGTTATTAATAATCCCGGCAACGAAAAAGAAGTTTTGCTTGAAATTTCGCAGAGCTACCTGTATAAAGACGTTTTGAAACTTGAAGGAATAAGGAAATCTGCTCACATAGAAAAACTATTGCAGGCTTTGGCTTTTCAGCTTGGGAGTGAAGTAAAATATAATGAACTTGCAAATAGCATTGGGAACATTAACGCTATAACCGTTGAAAAATACCTCGACATACTCGAAAAAGCATATATCATTTTTAAACTTCCGGCGTTGAGCCGAAATATGCGCAATGAAATAAAAAAAGGAAAGAAATATTATTTTTATGATAACGGGATAAGAAATGTGATCATCAGCAATTATGCACCGGTGGAAATGAGGGTGGACAAAGGAGCACTTTGGGAAAACTTTTTAATATCTGAGCGCCTCAGGCAAAATCATTATAATTCGCACACACCCAACACCTATTTTTGGCGTACCCACGACCAGGCCGAAATTGATTATATCGAAGAATACAACGGCGTATTAAAAGTTTTTGAAATGAAATGGAAGGAGGCCAAAGTTAGATTTCCTGAATCTTTTAAAAAAGCCTACCCCAACAACGAAACGCAGGTTGTAACCCGGGATAACTTTACTGCATTTATCGGAGAACCCTAATTTGGCAGTGCTTCATATAGCTTCAAAAGTGCTTGAGTTTATACTTTAATTGCCATTAACAAACAAACAAAAAAGCACCCCATGACTTAAAAGGAAAAGGTTAAATCAACCCCCTTCTCATGTTTTTCTTTGATCACCTTGAGCATAAATGACATGCCAAAAAAATGCTTAAAAACGCTCGCTTACAACTGATTGCGTTAAATCATCTGCAACAGTTTCTTTTTGCTCATTGGTGGATTCGTGCAAATTTTTGTAATGCGTGACTTGATTTTGAATGGATTCAGATTTCTTCAAAAAATAGTTAAGGTCAAGGTAATTTTTGAAACTGATGAGCGAGGCATACAACATCGAATAGCTGGTTTGAAGCTCCCCAAGTTCATATTCTTTATGGACAACTGCAATTTCATCCGGAATCATATCCTGATTCCAGATGAGATTTTCAATAAGCTTTAGCCACAACTTTAATTCTCTGACGTGAATAAATTTCGCCGGATTTTCGATCACCGCCAAAACCTGGCCGGCCTCAACATGGTGGTTGTTATCAATAAAAATGGAGTCAATTTTACCTGATTGCCTCGCGATGACATCTGCCGGTGGATTGCTTGCAATGATCTCAACAGGTGCATTTATTTTATCAGGGTATTTAAAAAACCAGCTGCCTGCAAGCAATATAACAACAATGATCAGGATTACCGAAATACCGGACCTCACTATCTTATTGGGCGTTTTTCCCAATATCTCATCTACTTCTGTGCTTCTTATGTTGTTTTGATCCAAAGGCATCAGTTTCCCAGCTCCAATTGATTTTTAACCAGATTATAATAAGCCCCTTCAAGTGCTGTAAGTTCTTTGTGGGTTCCTTTTTCAATGATGGCACCATGCTCTAAAACCACAATTTGATCGGCATTTTTAACCGTACTTAGCCGGTGTGCAACCACAACCACCGTACGGCCTTTGAAAAACTCACCGAGGTTTTCCATGATGATTTTTTCGTTGTTGGCATCCAGTGCGTTGGTGGCTTCATCAAAAAAAATAAACTGCGGATTTTTATATACCGCCCTGGCAATAAGAATGCGCTGCTTTTGACCCTGGCTTAATCCCGTGCCTTCCTGCCCTATTTTGGTGTTAAAACCCAGCGGCAAACTTTCCACATAGTCATTGATGTTGGCAATCCTAACCGCATCAATCAGCCGTTCCCGGCCCGGCACTTCATCACTTATGGCTATGTTATTGGCAATGGTATCCGAAAATATAAATCCATCTTGCATCACTACGCCCACATTGGAGCGCCACAGGCGCGATGAGATATTGGTGAGCCTGAAATCGCCCACACGTATTTCGCCATGCACAGGAGTGTAGAATCCGAGCAGCATTTTCATCAGGGTTGTTTTGCCGCTTCCACTGGTGCCCACTATGGCCGTAATCTTATTTTCAGGGATAACCAGGTTCAATCCCTTCAAAACCATTGGCGAAAGAGAACCGCCGTACTGAAACGACAAATTGGATACGCTCAATTGTTTCTTTTCAGGCAAATAATCCAGTTTTTGACCTTCCCCCGATGCCGGTTCTTCATCATCTTTCAGGTGGATTTCGCCCAGCCGCTCAATGCTGATCTTGGCATCCTGTGCCGACCGGATAAATCCGATCATTTGTTCGATGGGTGCGTTCAACTGCCCGATGATGTATTGTACTGCCATCATCATACCCAGGGTCATGCTCCCTGAAATAACCGATTCGGCAGCAATAAAGGTGATGATCATATTTTTGGATTGATTGAAAAACACACCCCCGGCCTGCTGGTATTGGTTTAATGCCATGCCCTTGATGTTTACACTGAAAAGCCGTGCCTGAATTTTTTCCCAACCCCAGCGTTTTTGTTTTTCGCAGTTGTTGAGCTTAATCTCCTGCATGCCGGTGATCAACTGGATGAGGTTGCTTTGGTTATCGGCCAGTTGTGCAAACCGTTTAAAATCCAGTGTGCGCCGGCGCTTCATAAATATCAGTATCCAGGCGGCATAAAGTGCGCTGCCAATAAAAAACACAAGCAGTATTTGCACATTGTAAATACCCAGCACTATGGCAAAAATCATTAGGTTCACCATCGAGAATAACACCTGTAAAGAGGTAGCCGTAAGGAAGTTTTCGATGCGGGTGTGGTCGCTGATGCGCTGCATTAGGTCGCCGATCATTTTGCTGTCGAAGTAGCCGATGGGCAATCGCATCAGTTTGATCAGGAAATCAGAGATAAATGAAATGTTTACACGGGCGCTTACGTGTAGCAAAATCCAGTTTCGGATAAACTCCACAGACGTTTGGCTCATAACCAGCACAATTTGTGCAATTAAAATGAGGGTGATAAAACCCAGGTCGCGGTTGCTGATACCAATATCCACCACCGACTGGGTAAGAAACGGGAAAATAAGCTGCAGCAGGCTGCCAAGGATCATGCCCAGCAGCAGTTGAACAATAAGTTTACGATGCGGCCTGAGGTATGAAAACAAAAAACCAAAGCTTTTTTTGTTCAATTTTTCATCTTCCTGCTTGTAAAAATCCGGGGTGGGTTCCAACAGCAGGCACACGCCATCTTCCTCATTATTGGCCAACCATCCTTTCAAAAACTCATTTTTTGTGTATTTGATCAGGCCATGCGCAGGGTCAGCAACTTTTACAACCTCTTTCCCTTTTTTCCCGGCAATTTCGTAAACTACCACAAAGTGTTTTTGTTTCCAGTGGGCAATGCAAGGCAGAGGTGCCTGTCCTGCAAGTTTTTCATAGGGTATTTTCACGCCCATGGTGCGCATGCCAATGCTTTCGGCTGCCTCACTGATACCCAGCATTGATACTCCTTCACGTGTTATTTGGCACTTTTCCCGAAGTATTTGCAGGCTATATGCCTTCCCGTGAAATTTAGCAACCATACCGAGGCAGGCCGGGCCGCAGTCCATTGTGTCTAATTGTTTTATTAAAGTGAACCAAGAAAGCATCAATAGTTTATTTCAGACATACATACAACAATATGATTTATTCTAAAGGAGGATCCCACGTAATATTCCAGATTTTAACATATTCCTCAATAGGACTTAATCCCAATTTTTCTCTCCTTTTGTTTACATTTATTGGGTCTGTCAATGAGCTGTAATCGAAATAGACTTCATTTGACTTATTATTCCAACTCATTTGAGTACCATATATCTGTTTTTTATTCTCCGAAATATTTATTCGGTCAATAAGATATGCATAATACGACTTTTGAGCTTCACTTTTTTCTACGGCCTTTTTAAGGAGTGGCAAATACTTTTTTTGATATTCTACACTAGCGTGCTGTATAACAAGAAACAGTGCAGTAGAGGCTTCTTTGCCAATATCCGATTCATTAGGCCATCCATTATTATCTAAAATATTTATCACCTTTTTCAAGTTTTCTTTGTTTATTGAATCTTTTTTCCTACGGCATTCTTCAGGTGTGTTAACGTAGTTTGTCATACCATAGTAAAATGACTGATCCTTCATTTTTATATCCCAAAGAATTTTGGCAAGATCGACGTTCTTTATCACTTCTGCAGAGTGAATACACTTTTGTATTTGATTGTTTTTGATCGTATCCCATTTTGGATCATCTATAAGAAAAAAGTAATCCGGATTTGTAACCAATGATATTGAAGAGTCAAGATCGGAAGCTTTGCCTAAGTAATAAAATGCAGAATCCATATTAAGCTGTAGCGAATATATCGATGCGGTTTTATACAGTAATTTCATACTATTTGTATCATAATTCAAACCTTTTAAATAGCTGCTTTTTGCCTTATTCAAAAGCCCCACTTTTCGCAAGCTATCACCAAGCGCTAACTGCATGGTTAGTTTTTGTTGTTTATACTCATCTTCAATTTCGTTTTCTTTTCCTTTCTTGTAATTGCAAGCAAGAAAACAAATTAAAGCAGATATAAGTATAAGTTGATTTCTTCGCATACTACAATATTTTAGTTGTTTTTCCATTTACCTGAATATGGATCGTAATTACAATCATCGACTTTATAAAACCTCGAATCCTTTTTTATAATATCTGAATTACTTAAACACATATACCTATATTCGCAATCTTTGCATTTTTCAATATTATCGTTTCTAATGTTCCACAATTCCTGAAATACTTTTTGCTTTATTGCATTTTCAATTTTTATTTTGTTTACATTACCAAATGATTTTAAATGGTTTACAAAATTTTTTATGTTGCCATCATAATCAATTGAAACTTTGCGATTCAAACCAACATTAAAATTCATGCTTTCATTGAAAAAGGGGAGGTTGCAGACCATGGTTCCAATACTTATTATTTCTTTTTGATGAGTACCTATTGTCTCCTTTGTTAAAATTAATCCATCTTTTCTTATATCAATAATATCAGAATTAATTGAATGGATTATAATATTTAACCGAAAACTATTATTTAGTAAAGAACATAAATCTTCTTGATCATACCCATAATCCTTAAGAAAGAGTTCAATTAATCGAATACGGGAATGCGCAATAGATTTTAACATATTGTTAATTTTCTTTAAGTCAATGTTATTAAATATCCTGATTTGTACTAGTTGACAACCCATTTTAACAAATTGTACCAATACATTTTCCAAATCATATTTGCTTTTCTGTGAAAAATTAATGACTGCAGTAAGAATTTTATATGGTGTCCTAAAAGTTGTGCTGATGTCTGGAAAGTTATCTGGTTCATTTGTAAAAAAACCTAACCCTTCATTTGATAAATATTCGAATATGGCCGATATTCCTTTGTCATATCTATTTTGATACACATTCTTAATACCAATAATTGACTTTTTTTTGAAATCTACCGACAATAATTTCCCAATAAGCGGGTGGACAGAATAGAAGCAAGATCTTTGCAAATCCATTATAATAGAATTAGTTGCGCCTTTAACTAATTTACAATTTGCAAATAATGAGAAGAAATCTCGTTCACGTGATGCCGGATGGTTTTTCATACTTTAGTATATTCGAATTTGGTTTATAAAATGTTTTTACATAAGTAAATCCTTTATACTCGTCAACATAATCCCTATAGGTGCTTTTTAACTCTTTTAGCTCAAATCTTTCGAAATATTTAAAATTTAGTGGCAAACTAACACCTTCCAAATCAATTATTACTTTTTTCATTTGTTATTTCTTTTGCTATTTCATAATCTAAATGATAATTACAATTATCAGATAAAAAGTCATACTGACCCACAGGATTTATTTCTAAGAAATAAATTTTTCCGTTACTTGACTTAATCAGGTCAATGGATGCCATGTTCAATCCAATTATTCTCATTAAATTATTAACTTTAGTATCAACTACCTCATTAAGCTTATAAGGTACCATCCTAAGATTTTTCCCTATTCCAGCTCGGAAATCAACAATAGACTCTTCATACTCATTCCCCAGAATGGCCATTGAATGTGTTTTACCTTTGAAAAAAAATGTCCGTATCTCAAAGTCTTTTTCAACATATTCCTGAAAAAGTGTATTATCAAAATTCTCAGGAATTAAATTAACATTGTCTATCAATTTTGTGAATTGAGTATAGGTTTCATTTGTTTCTTTTATAGAAAATGAAACCACCTCGTGTAAAGGCTTGCAAATAATTTTACATTTATTATCAGTAAAAAATTTAACAGCATCTTCATAAACATTAGTTACTAAAGTATTTGGTATACAAAGACCACTTCTTTGAGCTTCAATTAATGTCATGAATTTGTTCAATTCTGTTATTGAAAATGATCCAATGACGATTTTACATCTTTGGGAAATCAGCTCAAAAATTGTTTTCTTCATTATACGGGCATGATTGTTAAGCGCTTTTTTCAAAATTGGTTTAGGAATTATGCCAATAATATTGTCACAATCATATACCATATCTTTAACACCAGTGTAAGGTCTTCGAAACCATACTGATTTTATTTCAGAAATTGTGTTATTATAAGAATCCTTTGAGAGTTTAATCAATATCTTGCTATTATTATTACTAATATAAAGACTATTATGCAGGTCACCAAAATTAAAATTCCCGGAATAATCACCATAGCCATTTGATCGAAAATATTTTTGGTTATATGATATTAACCAATCAATGACTTTATTTGTTGACACATCAAATGACTCTGAAAAGATTATATGCATATCAAAAAATTAATATTATCATTTAGCTCATATTTCTTAACAATGAAATGATAAGCCACAGAGCAAATAACTTTTTTAATTTGCCCCATGACATTATCATATATATTCCAATCATTCGGTTGCATCCCATTGGTCTGGAACCGTATCTTGTACGGTTCCAGACGGTAAAACGGTTCCTTCAGTTCTTTGTGTAATTTCCATGTCCCCTCCAGATATGGTATTTAATTTAACTTTCTCTATTTCATTTGATTCAAAAATATTAAGTAACAAATCCTTTTCTTTTTTCATAATAAATTAATTTTAACATTAAAAAAAGTTGATCAAGTTGATTTTTTCTTTTGGTTAATTTTTTAGCCACCTCTTACAAATTCAGGCAAAAGATGGCATACTACTGTCGAACTTATTCTTCCCCAGCCAAAAAATGTGTTTTGTTGTGCAGCATGGCACAAATTGTATGTTGAACAATAAGTTGCTGTAATCTGCATAATACCGGCATACATCAGCTATTGTTATTAAAGTGATTACTTTCTCGGGGGGGGGGCAACTTATCGCTTTCATAACGGCAAATTGTTATGAACAGGATCAGGATATTTTGAAGAAATATTTTCATCCGAAATTATTTTGGCGCTAAAATAAAAACAATTTTTTTAAAATGCAAAATAATTGTAACAAAAAAAGCCACCCCGCAAAGAGTGGCTTTTTTATCAATCCAGTCACGGGGTGAATTCATCAATATCGAAGAATTCACCCCGTGACTGGATATTTGAAAAAGAATAAAACTAAATCAATCCTTTCTCGTGTTTTTCTTTGATTACCATGAGCATAACCTGAGTTACGCATATAAGAACAATTATCCTGGGTTTTTGCCGGCAACACTTTTTAAATAAATGTGATTAAAAATTCCCTGATATGCTTATGAATGATCCCGTTTTCATTTGAAGCAGGCAGTTCATCCATCGATACAATATATTTTGGGTAATTGTCTTTGATTTTTAAAAGGTTGCCTGCTTCGCGTTGGTATGTTTCTGGTGAAGATGTAAGATATGTTACCTGGATATAGTGTTTTTTGTCAACACGTTCAGCCACGAAATCGATCTCCAGGTTGCCCTGGTTTCCAATGGTAACCTGGTAGCCATGTATGAGCAAATGAAGGAAAACAATGTTCTCAAGGATTTTAGCGATGTCTGCCTGGCGAAAACCAATGATCGAGTTTCTCAGGCCGATATCTTCAAAATAATATTTATGGCCGGTTTCAAATATTTTTCGTCCGGCTATATCCATCCTGTTTACCTGGAAAATCATAAAGGATTTCCTAAGGTGATCAATGTAATTTAAAATGGCCTGAACTGAAACCGACACTTTTTGAGACTTTAGAAAATCGGTAATTCGTTTTGCTGAGAACAATTGTCCGGTATTGTCGGCAAGAAATCTTACAAGTTGTTCGAGGAAGAATGTATTTCTGACGTTAAAACGATTAACGACATCTTTGTATAAAATAGTTGCGTAGATGTTTCGGAGGTAGTCAAAAACGATATGATCTTCCAGTTGGAGATGAATGAGATAGGGTAGGCCACCGTAGCGAAGAAATTTCTGGAATGCCCGAGAAGATTCTTCAATGTTGTGGAAGTGCAGGAATTCATTGTATGAAAGGCTATACACATTGATCTCGATGGACCGGCCACTTAAATATCCCGAAATATCACCGGAAAGCAGTTGTGAATTGCTTCCCGTACAGTAAATGTCGAATTTGCCGCCAGCCAATAAGCTGCGCAAAGCCAGTTCAAACTTTTCTATATCCTGAACTTCGTCAACAAGCAGATAGCTGAGGTTTCCTGCAGCTTTTGCTTCAGCATGTGCAATTAAGTCCTGATGCGTTCGGATAAAATCAAAATCTACCAGCTCTTTGTTGATATAAATGATGTTCGCTGTATTGTTACGCTCTAATATCCAATCTCCGATCTGAAATAGTAAATAGCTTTTCCCAACCCTGCGTTGTCCCGTAAAAACCTTGATGATATCCTTGTCAATAAAAGGTCTCACCTTTTCGATCAGTCGATTTCTGGCAATGTATGGTTTTTTGTACTTAAAAAATATGTTCTTATTTTCTTCTGTCATAATCGAAACTTTTGCCAAAAATACAAAAAGATTCAATTGTAATTGAAACAAATTATTAAATGATTAAAAAATTCAAGTACGCTTGAAGGATTTGAATTTCTCAGTTTCATAAGCTCAGAAATAAAAAGCCACCCCGCAAAGAGTGGCTTTTATGAAGTCAGGGTTTGACTTTAAGTCAAGCCCTGACTATTTCTTCGTAGAGGAATTAAATCAATCCCTTCTCGTGTTTTTCTTTTATTACCTTGAGCATGTCCTGCGTCACGCGGTCGAGATCCCATTTCGGGTTCCAGCCCCACTCTTCGCGTGCAGCGGTGTCGTTCATTTTGTTGGGCCACGTTTCGGAAAACAAATCAAGATTTTTACCTGATTATCATGGATACTATTACATTTTTAGTTGATCAGTTTTGCTCAAGCATTTGGATTGCGTATTTTGTGATAGGAGGAAAAAACCTAAAGAATCAGTTTTACTATGCGCCTTTAGAGGTGCAAATGCAGATACTATTCCTAACATTTTTCCCATAAGCAGAACTAAATATACTATTTTTCCGTTAGGAACGAACAAAACTAAGAACAATGAAAGTTAAACAAGAGGATGTAACAGAACTGGTTAAAAAAACAGTGAAGGAGCTTGGTGAAGAAAGGGATAATAAAGAACTGATGGAATGCCACGAACATACGCAACTATACAGCCCTAAAGGTGCGCTTGATAGTCTCACTTTGGTGTTCCTGATTTCTGAGCTTGAGGAAGCCGTAGAAGATCAATTTGGGGAAATAATTACGTTAGCTGATGAGCGGGCAATGAGCCAAAAGATTTCTCCGTTTCGTACGGTGAACTCGATTACACATTATATATTCAGACTATTGACAAATGACAAATAAAGTTATATTGATTAGTGGAACGAGAAAAGGTATCGGCCGTTATCTGGCTGAGTATTATTTGTTAAAAGATTTTATTGTAGCAGGATGCAGCAGAAGATCTTCCGACTTAACCCACCCTAACTATAAACACTATCAATTAGATGTAGCTGATGAAAATGCCGTAGTCAAAATGGTGCGGGACGTGCATAAGCAGCATGGCAGAATTGATGTTTTGATAAATAATGCAGGCATTGCTATGATGAATCATTTTATGTTGAGTCCGATGGAAAAAGTCGATGATGTTATGCGCACGAATTTTTTCGGGACCTTCCTACTCTCGAGAGAGGTGGCTAAAAATATGATTCGTCGGAAAAATGGTCGGATAATCAATTTTAGTTCTGTAGCTGTGCCACTTGTCCTGGAAGGTGAAGCCGTATACGCATCTATGAAATCTGCGGTTGAAATGTTCACAAAAATTTCTGCCAGGGAACTTGCCGAATATAATGTAACTGTAAATGCGGTTGGGCCGACGCCGGTCGATACGGATCTGATAAAAAACGTTCCTCATGAAAAAATTTCTTTGTTACTCGAAAAGCAGGCTATAAAAAGGTTAGCGGTTTTTGAAGACATTTCAAACGTTACGGATTTTTTTATTTCCCCTTCAAGTCAATTTATTACCGGACAGGTTATTTATCTTGGAGGTGTATAGTTATGGATTGGTTATTTGTAAAATTTGAGGCTTTTGCAAGTAAAACTGCCATTATCGACGGAGAAAAAAGCTACACTTTTAAGGAGTTGTCTGATCATGTTGCGTCTGCATATAAAAAAGTTAAAAATACCGTAACTGAAGCAACAACCGTTGCATTAATTTCAGATTATAGTTTTTTTTCGATAGTAACATTTCTTGCATTGATAAAAAACAAAAATATTATTGCTCCGCTAATAGATACAAGCCAGGCCGAACGAGACAGGAAGCTTCAGCAGGGTGGTGTTGAAGGAAGATTGGAAGTTGGAGATGGTGGCGTATTTTCTTTTAATTCAATAAGTACAGCATTCAAATCTCCATTTATTGAGGAACTTCAAAAAAAAGCCCATGCTGGCCTTATTCTTTTCAGCAGCGGGACAACAGGAGAGCCAAAAGCAATGATCCATGATTTAACAGATATGTTGCAGTCATATCGTGATAAACGTGTCAGGAATCTGAGGATGCTCATTTTCCTGATGTTCGATCATATCGGGGGCCTAAACACACTTTTTAATTGCCTTTCATCCACCACCTCCATAATATTGACGAGATCGAGAGACCCGGAAAACATTTGCAGGTTAATTGAAAATCATCAAGTTAATGTACTTCCGACAACGCCTACATTCCTGAATATTTTGCTGATTTCAGGAGCATATGAAAATTATGATCTGGGATCACTGAAACTGATAACTTATGGAACGGAATATATGCCCGAAAATCTCTTAAGGCGTTTAAATGCCGCATTTCCACGGGTAAAATTTTTACAAACTTTCGGAACCAGTGAAGTGGGCATTGCCGGCACCAAAAGTTTTTCTTCATCAAGCAATCTGATTAGAATTACTGGAAATGATGTACGCTATAAAATCGTGAATGGAGAGTTGTATCTTAAAGGCAAAAACCAGGTGCTTGGCTATCTTTCGGGAGATACTTCAGAATTTGAAGATGGATGGTTTAAAACCGGGGATATGGTTGAAGAAAAAGGAGATGGTTTTTTGCGGATTATTTCCCGAAAGGATGATATTATTAATGTTGGCGGCGAAAAAGTATTTCCTACTGAAATTGAAAATACACTCCTCGAATTGCCTTTTGTTGACGAATGTGCTGCCTATGGTACGAAAAATCCCATAACTGGCGAATCGGTTGCTGTTGATGTTGTGATTACAAGGGACTCAGATCAGAAAAGTGCAAAAAAAGAAATCAGAAATTATTGTTTTCAAAATCTGGCTCCATATAAAGTTCCGACTAAAATCAATTTCAAGAATAATATATCTGTAACTGATCGTTATAAAAAGAAAAGAAAGGCGGATAAATGAAAATAAATGTTTTGCTCACATTTGACTACGAACTCCCACTTGGAGGAATAAAAAAATCATATTCCCATAGTTTGTTTTCACCGGCTGAACGACTTTTGGATGATGTAAAAACTCTCGGTGTACCAATCGTATTATTTGCAGATATTTTAAGTTATATAAAATTTGAAGAATGGGGTGAAAAAACGTTTTGTGATCCGTTTAAAGAGCAAATACAAAGGGCATTGTCAGACGGACACGATGTTCAATTACATATACATCCCCATTGGCTGACCTCTTCATTTACAGACGGACAATTTATCCCATCGGATGATTTTGAACTGGCAGGGTTTGCTAATGAGAATCATTCCGATAATATCGAAGAAATTGTTGAAAACAGCATCAATCAATTAAGTGATATATGTAGTGAATTTAACCAACAATACAAATGTGTGGCGTTTCGCGCAGGAGGATACAATTTAAACCAGGAAACCTCAAGAATTATCCGTGCCTTGTTTGATGCAGGCATACGTTTCGATAGTTCTGTAAGCCGGGGTTATTACTTCAGTTCGGATATCTCAATGGTCGATTACCGGAAAGTACCTGATTTACCTAATTGGCTTTTACCTTTTGATGGTGATCTTTCAAATAGGGGTAAATCAGATGGAATTCTTGAAGTTCCAATTGCAAGTAAATCTAAATCGTTTTTTGAATTACCAACAAGATTTAAACTTAAGAAATATGCCTACCGGGCTGTTGAAAATCGTGGCAGAATGATACATGTCGCCCATAAAACAGGATTGCCCCAGAAATTACAGCAGCTATTGGCATCCAGAATGCTTACCGTTGATAATCATACCTATTCGGTTGAATATATGCTCAGCATTCTGGATTACCATATTCGAAGATACAAAGACCACAACGAAATATACTTGAGCCTGATCGGACACCCGAAATCTATGGGAGACTATTCTTTTGAATTGTTAAAACGTTTTGTGGAACTCAGTCGTGAAGAATACAGAGATATGATTAATTTCTGTACATTTCGGGAGTTGTATCAAAAAGGAATTCACAAGCAGTATGGGAAAAATAATTGATCGCTTATACCAGGTGCTGCCTGAAAAAACATTCAGGAATTTATCGAAACAATATTATCATGTCTTGAAAAAATTGTACCGGCCATTTTCTGAAGATGATTTTAAGAATATCCTTATGAATTCATTGGATGTTAAACACGGTTCAGTTGTATTCATCCATAGTTCATTTGATAAAATGAACCTTTCCTTTTCTCCTTACCGGGCATTGCAGATCCTTATGGAAACGGTCGGATCGGAGGGGACTGTATTGTTTCCTGCATGGCACTATATAGGCAGAGCAGAAGATTATTTAAAGTCCGGGAAAGTTTTTGATGTGAAAAGATCGCCTTCGGTACTTGGGCTTTTACCCGAATTGGCACGCCGACATAATTATGCCCATAGAAGTCTACATCCTACAGCTTCAATTGTTGCAATTGGGAAACATGCCGAAGAGCTTACATCACAGCACCATATTGATATTTATCCTTGTGGTGAGAATAGCCCGATGTACCTTATGATGAAATACAATGCCAGGATTATCGGTCTTGGTGAAAAAGTAGTGAGCCTCTCATTTGTACATTGTGTTGAGGATATAATGAAAAATGACTTTCCAGTAGAAACCCTCAAGGATCATACTTTGAGCGGACAAGTGAAAGACTACAATCGCCGGATACAAACTGTGAATACATTAGTGCCTCATTTAAGGATTCAAAACAGGGATATGCCAGGGTTTTTCGATCAACATATTCCTTCAAATATCTGCTCCAGATACAGGAAAAGAGGTGTAAATTTCTTTAACTGTGATGCAAAATCATTATTTGATCGAATGAAAGTATTGGCAAGCACCGGGATTACGATTTATAATAACACAGGAGGTTGAAAATCACTCAACCTCCTGTGTGGTAAATTCTTAATTTGATTTAATTATTTTCTGCATTGATGTTTTACCATCTGTGGAAATCCTAATAAGATAGATTCCGGACGGTTCCTTACCAATGTCAATCAGATAATTATTACAAACAACTCCTGATTTATGCATTATTATTTGTCCGGATGAATTCAGGACCTCTAATTCTATAGGTTTATTGTTTCCATTTACGAAAAATAAACCACTTTCTGATGGATTCGGATAGATCGAAACGTTATCATCTACCAACTTAGAATGTTTTAGATTATGATCAGCTTCATTGTTGGAAATAGTCAAGGACTTACTACCTCTCTCAATTTCTTCATCGTAGTCACAATCTTCCAAATATGAGACTAAAGAATAGTTGGAAGAGTTCGTAGTATAACGAAATCCGTCAGTAAATAAAACATAATCTTGAGCTATATACTCCCGATTAGAATTGTGACTAACTGATGATGTCGAAATACTCTCGGGATAGCAAGCATATAGAGTGTACCAGCCTTCGAATATCTCTTGTGGATTATACAACCCGTAGGTTAGTTTTAGGTGAAAAACACAAGAACCACCCCATTGTGCATCACTTGGGACACCGAAAGTTAACATGAAATAATAAGTACTACCTCCATACAAAATGCCTGGATTAGTTGTTAAATTACCAATACGGAAATTTATTCTGGAAACATCAAAATCTCCTCCATCTGAATAAATTTCCCAACCATAATATCCAGTTGATGTGGTAGTTATATAGCCCGCATTATAAGATATATAATAGGATCCGGGCACACTATATAGATTTTCAGGTATCCAAACCTGAACTTTAGGCTCTCTCCTTTCTTGTGCAACTCCAACATTTATCAGGAAAATAATAGTAAAAAAGCATAAAACTATTTTTTTCATATCACCTCCCTAGTTTGTAGTATTTTCCAAAGAAGAAAATTTCTGTTCCAGTGCCTCATTTTTCTTATTCAATTCGATAATATAAAGCGTCAGCTCTTCTATCTTTTGCAACAACTGGATTTGAAATGTGCCAACATCCAAACCGTCCTCCTCCATTTGATCGGCTGAAGGTATTTCTGGTAAATGTTGTTCATTTTCAATAAACTTCTCAAGATTTTCCAAATTCATAGGCGTGTAATTTGGGTCGAAAACAAAATCGGCACCACCGGCAGTATTCGTAATCTTTAATTCTCTGGCATGTATTCCACCTTTAACTGTTAGCTTATAATCAGGGTTACTGGTTCCAATACCTACGTTACCATTATCCTTTAGAAACATAATGTAATTTGTGGTATTGCCATTATAACTATTACCATATGGTTTCCAAAAATTCAATCCACCGGATTCGTATTCAATCCCATATTCACCCCAACCGGTAGCTGTATTAGTTACATCGCCAAAATTTATCGTACCTAAGCTGCCATATACAACTTGTACACCATTGATAGTAAGGTCTTTTTCGGGGGTGCTATCGTTAATGCCTACATTACCATCATCGTAATAGGTATTATTACCGTTAAATTGCCAAGATTGACCATTGACAAAGCCATAAAGGTTAAAGATCATAAATGACACTAATAAATATTTTAATGTGTTAGTTTTCATAATTTTATAAATTTAAATGGTTGATTGATAAAAAGAATTACAAATTTTTTAAATAAGCATGTTTAATCTTCTTAGTTTTAAGATTAAAGATGATGAATAATTTAAGCTTTTAGCTTTAAAAAAACTACAGCCATCTTTTTCACAAAAGATGGCATACTACTGTCGAACTTATTCTTCCCCAGCCAAAAAATGTGTTT